>NZ_JBSVWS010000009.1:0-79170 GCF_054071155.1 Pseudomonas sp. SDO5532_S415
CACAGGGATCTCTGTGGACACATTATTTTTGAACAACAAAGAAACCTGTGGGAGCGGGCTTGCCCGCGATGGGGCCAGTCAATTTACCGCAAAACTCAGTTCTCCTGCGCGCGATAAGCCCCAGGTGTCAGCCCCGTCCACTTTTTGAACGCCCGATGAAACGCCGATGGCTCGGAGAACCCCAGTTGCTCGGCGATCTGCTGCAAGGGCAGATCGTTGCGGCTCAGGTGATAGATCGCAATGTCGCGGCGCAGATGGTCCTTCAACGCCTGAAAACTGGTGCCTTCCTCGCGCAGATGCCGACGCAGCGTCTGTGGGCTGATGTGCAGGTGCGCGGCCACGGCTTCCAAGTCCGGCCAGCGTGAGCTGTCGCGGCTGAGCAAGCGCCGCAACTGACTGCTCAGGCTGTGGCCGTCGTCCGGGCGCGACAGCAGGTTGGCGGGTGAGTGTTCAAGGAAATGCTTGAGGGTACGTTCGTCCTGCAGCAACGGCATGTTCAGGTATCGGCTGTGGAACAGCAGGCTGCTCTGTTCCGTCGCGCTCGTTGTTGTAGAAAAAACCAGCGGACAGGAAAACAATAAATCGTATTCAGCCCCGTGTTCCGGTCGTGGATAGCTGAACGTGGCCTGCTCCAGCCGTATGCGCTGGCCGATCAGCCAGCTGCCGAACCGGTGCCAGATCACCAACAGGCTTTCGGTGAGGAAATGATCCGGATCCCAGAGCTGCGAATCGTCCAGGCTCAGGCGGATCATGTCACCTTCATGCGTCAGAGTCAGGCACGGTGCATCAGGGAATAGGCTATAAAACAATAGGCCGCGGTTGAGCGCCTTATCCAGGCTGCGGCAGTGGATCACGGCATGGCACATCATCGCAAAGCTGCCCGGTTTGCTCGGCGCCTGGCCGAACCCCAGGTATTCGTCGCCCAGCGCCAGCCACAGTGCCTGGATCAGTCGGGTGAACTGCTCCGGCGCGATGCGCGCCCGCGGCTCGTCGAGCAACTCGGGGCTGATCCCCACTTGCTGCAGCAGCTGTGAATAGTCGTAGCCACGACGTTGCGCGCCACGCAAGGCAGCGCGGGCGAAATGACTGGCGATGGTGCGTTCGCGCATAACAGGCAAATCCGTCCATTGAACGACGGATGGTAGCTGCGGTTTGAAGCGATGAACAAGGCGGATATCCGCCAATTTACGGGATGGGTTTTGGTCGAGGGGCGGAAATCCGCCACTACGTTGTAACCGTTCGCGGGCATTGATAAACCTGCAACCCTTGATATCAAAAGGCTTGCAGGGGTTTTGCGCAAGGTGGCACGGGCTTTGCGATACAACGAGCAGATGTCTGCCGTCGCGCAGCTCGAAAAAACAAATCCCTCCAGTGCAGGAGGGTTCGCAAATGAGGTGTCGAGGGCAACAGATGGATGTTGTCGGCGCGCACTCTTGAGGAACTTTGCAATGACGACTCGTCAGCCACTGTACAAATCCCTGTATTTCCAGGTGATCGTTGCAATTGTCATCGGTATTTTGCTCGGTCACTACTATCCGCAGCTCGGTGTGGCGGTCAAGCCACTGGGTGACGGGTTCATCAAACTGATCAAAATGATCATCGCCCCGATCATCTTCTGCACCGTCGTCAGCGGTATCGCCGGCATGCAGAACATGAAGTCGGTCGGCAAGACCGGCGGTTACGCGCTGTTGTACTTCGAAATCGTTTCGACCATCGCTTTGATCGTCGGTCTGGTGGTGGTCAACATTGTGCAGCCGGGCGCCGGCATGCACATCGACGTGACCACGCTGGATGCCTCCAAAGTGGCTGCCTATGTCTCGGCCGGTGCTGATCAAAGCGTCGTGGGCTTCCTCCTCAACGTGATCCCGTCCACCATCGTCGGTGCGTTCGCCACGGGCGACATCCTGCAAGTGCTGATGTTCTCGGTGATCTTCGGTTTCGCCCTGCATCGCCTGGGTGCCTACGGCAAGCCGCTGCTGGACTTCATTGATCGCTTCGCCCACGTGATGTTCAACATCATCAACATGATCATGAAGCTCGCGCCGATCGGTGCCTTCGGTGCCATGGCCTTCACCATCGGTGCCTACGGTGTCGGCTCGCTGGTGCAACTGGGTCAGTTGATGGCCTGCTTCTACATCACTTGCCTGCTGTTCATCCTGATCGTGCTGGGCGGTATCGCTCGCGCTCACGGCTTCAGCGTACTGAAACTGATCCGTTACATCCGTGAAGAACTGCTGATCGTGCTGGGTACTTCTTCTTCGGAATCGGTACTGCCACGCATGCTGATCAAGATGGAGCGTCTGGGCGCGAAGAAATCCGTCGTGGGTCTGGTGATCCCGACCGGTTACTCGTTCAACCTCGACGGTACCGCGATCTACCTGACCATGGCGGCCGTGTTCATTGCCCAGGCCACTGACACTCACATGGACATCACGCACCAGCTCACTCTGTTGGTCGTGCTGCTGCTGTCGTCCAAAGGTGCCGCGGGTGTGACCGGTTCGGGCTTCATCGTACTGGCCGCCACCCTGTCCGCTGTTGGCCATCTGCCGGTTGCCGGCCTGGCGCTGATCCTCGGTATCGACCGCTTCATGTCCGAAGCACGTGCCCTGACCAACCTGATCGGTAACGCTGTTGCCACCGTGGTTGTTGCCAAGTGGGTCAAGGAACTGGACACCGACGTACTGCAAGCCGAGCTGGCCTCGGGCGGTCGTGGCATCTCTAACGAGCGTGAAGAAGACGACCTGGGTGTGGCCGAAGGCCAGGCCTCGAACGTCAAGTAAGACCTCGTGAATTGAAAAACCCGCTTCGGCGGGTTTTTTATTGCCTGCGACTTGAGCGTAACGGTCAGCGTCACTGGCGCATACGGTGATTGCTCCCGCGCGTTCGCCTGCCTAGTCTGGGGGCAACTTAGGGGGAGAATTTCATGCTCGGTCCACTGGCATCACTCAAGGTTCTGGATTTTTCGACACTGCTGCCGGGGCCGTTCGCCTCGTTGTTGCTGGCAGACATGGGCGCCGAGGTGCTGCGCATCGAATCGCCATCGCGCATGGACCTCGTTCGCGTGCTGCCACCCCACGATCAGGGCGTATCGGCCAGCCACGCCTATCTCAATCGCAACAAACGCAGCCTGGCCCTGGACCTCAAGCAGCCTGCGGCGCTGGAGGTGATCAAGCAGTTGCTCACGGAGTACGACATCGTGCTGGAGCAGTTCCGCCCCGGCGTCATGGAACGCCTGGGCCTGGGTTATGAAGCCTTGAAGGCGATCAATCCCAGGCTCATTTATGTGTCGATCACCGGCTACGGGCAGACCGGTCCTTACAAAGATCGCGCGGGCCATGACATCAACTACCTGGCGCTGGCCGGGCTGGCGAGCTACACCGGCCGCGTCGACAGTGGTCCGCTGCCCTTGGGCGCGCAGGTGGCGGATGTCGCCGGTGGTTCGCTGCATGGCGTCATCGGCCTGTTGGCGGCAGTGATTGCCCGGCAGCACACCGGACAGGGGCAGCATCTGGATGTGAGCATGACCGACTGCGCATTTAGCTTGAACGCCATGGCCGGTGCCGGGTACCTGGCGTGCGGCGTCGAGCCGGGGCGGGAAAACCAGATGCTCAATGGCGGCAGCTTCTACGATTATTACCGTTCGCGGGATGGGCGCTGGTTGTCGGTGGGCAGCCTGGAGCCGGGCTTCATGAAACAGCTGTGTGCGGCGTTGGGCGTGGAAGAATTGGCGAGCCTGGGGCTGTCAGCCCAACCGGCACAGCAGAAAAAGCTCAAGGACGCGCTGAGGGTTGAGTTCGAGAAGCATGACTTCACCGAGCTGTGCGCCTTATTCTCCGAGCTGGATGCCTGTGTCGAGCCGGTATTGAGTCTGGGGGAGGCGGTGCGGCATCCGCAGTTTCAGGCGCGCAAACTGGTGACAGATGTGCCGCGCGGTGATGGATCGACGCAGGCGCAGATGGCTTGCCCATTGAAGTTTTCCAATGGCTTGCCCGAGCCGAAGCATATTGGTTCGGCGCTGGGGGAGCATACGGATCAGGTGTTGGAGGCGTTGGGGTTCAGTGCTGCGCGGGTTGAAGAACTGCGGCGTGCCAAGGTAATTCTCTAGCGCCTGTCAGGCCGTCTTCGCGAGCAGGCTCGCTCCCACAAAGGATCCATGTCGCACTGGACAGCCCCTGTGGGAGCGAGCCTGCTCGCGAAGGGGCCAGCCCAAACACCACAAGTCCAACTACTCGACCCTCATCTCCCCACTGAATATCAACGTACTGCGACACCGCCGACACAAATATCGCCGCCCCTGTCGTACCAGGCCATGGCGCTGCGCTGAAAACGGGAAATCGCTGTCCGGGCAAGGGCATCTGTAGATATAGCGGGTCACGCTGCGGCGTTTGACGTCGTAGGTGTGGCATCGGTTCGGCGGCAGTTCGTACACGCCGCGCATGATCAATTGCCACTCTTCGCCATGGGGCTGGATACGGTCGCCGAACAGTTGATGGGCGATCAGGTGGGCGACTTCGTGAGCCACGGTTTGCTTGAGGAAGTCTTCGGTGTTTTCCCGGTACAACTGCGGGTTGAAGCGCAGCAGGTTCTCGTGCAAATGCGCGACACCGGCTTTTTGCCCGCGCAGCTTGAGGCTCACCACCGGGCGTTTGAAAGGTCGTTTGAAAAAGGATTCAGCTTGTTGGAAACAGTCTTCGACGCGGGTATTGAGTTGCTCGGGCATGCTTGATGGATCTCCAGAGACGTCGAGTATGCCGCAACCCTCGGGCCTTGCGAATCGCTCAAGTGCCGAATGGTCGTTGCCGTTCCAGTTGCTCAAGCATTGAAAGGCCGCCTTGCGGCGGCCTGTGTTGGCAGATCTAGTTTTTTGGGTGGTGAGTTGCTAATTGGTATAGACCGGCCCCACGCCGAGTCCCCAGACAATCACGGTAAACGCCATGATGGCCACCAGCACCACCAGGCCTACCGCGAGCACCGAGCTTGAAAACAGGAATCCCTCGTCCGATGGAATGTTCATGAATGTCGGTAGCCCGACGTACAGCAGGTAGACGGTGTAGCAGATCGCCGCGGTGCCGACGATCATCCCCAGCCACAAGTGCGGATACAGCGCCGCTATGCCGCCAATGAACAGCGGAGTCGCGGTATAAGTCGCAAACGCGACGCAGCGGGCCAGGCTCGGGTTGGCGTCATAGGTGCGGGCCATCCAGTGGATGAATGCGCCCATGACCGCAACGCCGCCGAGCATTGCCAGGTACGACATGATCGACATCCAGAGTGCGCTTTCCATGGTCAGCATCACGGGCGCTCGATTGCCGATGACCCAACCGACCTGGGTCGTGCCGATAAACGCCGACACTGCAGGGATCGCCGCCAGAATCAGCGTGTGAGTCAGGTACATGTGGCTGATGCTTTCCTCCTGGTCGCCACGGATTTCTTTCCATTCCTGGTCAGGGTGGGTGAAGAGCCCCACTACGTGATGGATCATGCCAGTCACTCCTCTTGTTTTTACCGTCGCCCCCCAGTGGAGCGCCTACGGGCCAAATTGGCCAAGTCAGTAATAGGTCTGGTTATGTCTGCGACCTTATGACGCAGTATAGGAAGGAGTTAACCCTACAGGTGGTAGGGCTTAGAGCAAATTGCGCTGTAAAGCGCTGGCTTAATCGCACTTGTGTCTGTAAGGCAGCAATCTGTCAGGACGCTTCGCCCCCGAAGGGTTTTTGCGTAAAATGCCCGCCTTTCGTCACACCTCACGGATTTCGCGTCATGGGCACTCTTACGGTCAACCAGAACAAACTGCAAAAGCGCCTTCGCCGCCAGGCCGGTGAGGCTGTCGCCGACTTCAACATGATTGAAGACGGCGATAAGGTCATGGTCTGCCTGTCCGGAGGCAAAGACAGCTACACCATGCTTGATGTGCTGATGCACTTGCAGAAGGTCGCACCGATCAAGTTCGAGATCGTGGCCGTGAACATGGACCAGAAACAGCCAGGCTTTCCGGAGCACGTGCTGCCGGCCTACCTCAAGGAACTGGGCATCGAGTACCACATCGTCGAGAAAGACACCTACTCGGTGGTCAAGGAGCTGATTCCCGAAGGCAAGACCACCTGTTCGCTGTGCTCGCGCCTGCGTCGCGGTACGCTCTACACCTTCGCCGACGAAATCGGCGCGACCAAGATGGCGCTCGGTCACCATCGCGACGACATCGTCGAGACCTTCTTCCTGAACATGTTCTTCAACGGTTCGCTCAAGGCCATGCCGCCGAAACTGCGCGCCGACGATGGTCGCAACGTGGTGATCCGCCCGCTGGCCTACTGCAACGAGAAAGACATCCAGGCCTATTCGGACCTCAAGCAATTCCCGATCATCCCGTGCAACCTCTGCGGTTCCCAGGAAAACCTGCAACGTCAGGTGGTCAAGGAAATGCTGCAAGACTGGGAACGCAAGACCCCTGGCCGTACCGAGAGCATTTTCCGCAGCCTGCAGAATGTGATTCCGTCGCAATTGGCCGACCGCAATCTGTTCGACTTCACCAACCTGAAGATCGACGAGACGGCGGCTTCGCGCTTCGTCAACGTAGTGAACCTTTAAGCAAGATTAAATGTGGGAGCGAGCCTGCTCGCGAAGGCGTGGTGTCAGCCGACATCAATGTTGAATGACACACCGCCTTCGCGAGCAGGCTCGCTCCCACAGGTTTTTTGTTCACAGGTATAGGTTTTTAGTTTCCCGGGAGAGGGCATGCGCGACTACAAGTGGCTGAACGAATACTGCTTGAACCGCTTCGGTTCGGCGGCTGAACTGGAAGCCCATCTGCCCGTTCCCAAGACGGCGGCGCAATTGCGCGACATTACCGACGATCGCTACCTGTCGACCATGGCGCTGCGCGTGTTTCGCGCGGGTCTCAAGCACAGCCTGGTGGACGCCAAGTGGCCGGCTTTCGAGGAAGTGTTCTTCAAGTTCGACCCGGAGAAAGTCGTGCTGATGAGTGCCGAACACCTGGAGCGCCTGATGCAGGACGCGCGGATCATCCGCCATCTGGGCAAGCTCAAGAGCGTACCGCGTAACGCGCAGTTCGTGCTGGACGTGGCCCATGAACAGGGCAGCTTCGGCGCGATGATCGCCGATTGGCCGGTGACCGATATCGTCGGGTTGTGGACCTTGCTGAAGAAGCGTGGCCATCAATTGGGCGGCCTGTCGGCTCCGCGTTTTCTGCGGATGGTCGGCAAGGACACCTTCGTGCCGAGTTATGACGTGGTGGCGGCGTTGAATGCACAGGACATCATCGACAAGGTGCCGAGCAGTCTGCGCGACCTGGCGTTGGTGCAGGACGTGTTCAACCAGTGGCATGCAGAAAGTGGCGGACGGCCCATGAGCCAGATCTCGATGATGCTCGCGTATACAGTGAATCATTGAGACCGAGTAGGTCCAATCGCCAGCAGGCTGGCTCCCACAGGGGACTTGTGTACGGCACAGATCCAATGTGGGAGCGAGCCTGCTCGCGAAAGCGGTGTGTCAGGCGACGGAGATTTCGCCTTCGCCCGCCAATTTGCGATTCAACTGATACCGCCACCGCACGTACAACAGCGCCGAGCAGAACACCGCCAGGCTTGCCCCCATTTCCAGCAAACCGAACATCTGCCGGTTCGGGTCATACGCGGCCAGTGCGCCCTTGATGAAATACAGGTTCACCACAAAACACATCCACGAATGCCCGCGCGGGCTGCCGATGATCATGCCAGGTGCCAGCAACAGCAACGGCACCAGCTCGATCAGCAAAATCACCCATGGCCGGGCGCCGTGCAGGTCGGCCAACAGCAGGTAGTAGATACACAGCAAGCCCACCAGGCCGAAAAAACACAGCAGACTGATGACGCGCATGGCCCGGACACGGGGTTCAAGCCATTCGATGGCGGGCAGGATCTTCGGCTTCTTGGCCACTCTCAACCCTCCAGTTTCTGCGCCGTTTTGGCCAGGCGCATGCCCAGTGCGCGGCACAGCGCCACTTCATGGGCATCCAGACCGCTTTTGCCATCGGCACCGGCGTGGTGGCTGGCGCCATAAGGCGTGCCGCCACCCTGGGTTTCCAGGAGCGCGGACTCACTGTAGGGCAGGCCGGTGATCAACATGCCGTGGTGCAGCAGCGGCAACATCATCGACAGCAACGTGGTCTCCTGGCCGCCGTGCAGGCTCGCGGTGGAAGTGAACACGCCGGCCGGTTTGCCCACCAGGGCGCCGGTCAGCCACAGGTTGCTGGTGCCGTCGAGGAAATACTTGAGTGGCGCCGCCATGTTGCCGAAGCGGGTCGGACTGCCCAGGGCCAGGCCAGCGCAGTTTTTCAGGTCGTCGAGGCTGGCGTAGAGCGCGCCTTCTTCCGGAATATCCGGCGCCACGGCTTCGCATTCAGTGGAAATCGCCGGCACGGTGCGCAAGCGCGCTTCAAGCCCCGCCTGTTCCACGCCACGGGCAATCTGCCGGGCCATTTCATTGGTTGCGCCGCTGCGGCTGTAATACAGCACCAGAATGTACGGCGCGCTCACGGCAACAGCTCCAGGATTTGCTCCGGTGGACGACCGATGACGGCTTTGTCGCCGACTTCGAGAATCGGTCGCTCCATGAGTTTCGGGTGAGCGGCGATGGCGGCGATCAATTGCGCCTCGCTCAGGCTGCTGTCGGCCAGGTTGAGGGTTTTGTACTCGTCCTCGCCAGTGCGCAGCAATTGTCGGGCGCTGATGCCCAGCTTGGTCAGCAGGCTCTGGATTTGCTTGGCGTCCAGCGGGGTTTCCAGGTAGCGGACCACGGTCGGCGTCAGGCCACGGACTTCGAGCAGTTCGAGCGCACCGCGGGATTTCGAGCAGCGCGGGTTGTGATAAAGCGTCAGATCGGTCATGAGCGGGTCGCATCTTGCGTAAGGTGGCGGCTATTCTAACTGTGCAGCGCGTAATCCAGAACCTCGGGAGGCGATGGGTCGCAGGCGCATTCAATTTTTGACAAGGAACACGACATGACTAGGCGACTGGCAGCGGCATTGACGATCATCGGGACGTTGATGCTGGGGGGCTGCGGTAACGACTACGGGATCGATCAGAGTGGACAGAAAGTCGCTGCCGAGCGTCTGGACAAACAATGGCTGGTGCTCAATTACTGGGCCGAATGGTGCGGCCCGTGCCGGACCGAGATCCCGGAATTGAACGCGTTGGCCGAGCAGCTCAAGGACAGGAAAATCGGTGTGTTCGGGGTCAACTTCGACAATGTGCAGGGCCAAGAGCTGAAAAGCGCCAGCGAGAAGCTCGGGATCAAGTTCACCGTGTTGGCGCAGGACCCTGCCGAGCTGTTCGAACTGCCGCGCAGTGAGGCGTTGCCGGTAACCTACATCATCGATAACAAGGGCAAGGTGCGGGAACAGTTGATGGGCGAGCAGACAGCGGCGGGGGTGATGGCGAAGCTGGAGGCGTTGCAGGCTAAAAACTGATCAGGATGCTGGTCTATGGCTTAGAGTTTTTTGTGGCGAGGGAGCTTGCTCCCGCTCGGTTGCGGAGCAATCGTAAAACCAGTGCATGTGGTGTATCTGTCGAAACGAGTTGGCCGGGTTTAGGGCTGCTTCGCAGCCCGGCGGGAGCAAGCTCCCTCGCCACAGTCATTTGCCAGGAGGCAGAGGAGGGTCAATCAACCCTCTTCAAGCCACCAGCGCAGCGGCTTGCCTTCAGCCGGCCAGAAGCGCATCTGGTCGATCGATGAAACGTCCCAGCGCTGCACGTTTTCCAGGGCCTGGAGGAAGCGTTTTTCCTGCTCCATCAGTGCTGGGGCGCAGAGTTTGCGGGTGCTGCCGATCTTGCCGAAGCTCAGCTTGTTACCTTCCAGGGTATATGGCGCAAACCAATGGTTGCAGCCGCCGCTACCGTAGGCGCGACCGTCCTCATCGAGCGTGATGGTCAGGTGGCTGTAATCCATCAACGGCCGTTCGCCGATCCACTCCAGGATGTAGCTGCGGTTTTGTTGCAATTGCACAGGCTCGGCGGCGCAACCCAGCAGGCTTGCACCGACCATGCCGGCCAGAGCGAGGCGTTTCATCACGCGGGCTCCTGGCATTTCGGGCACAGGTGTTTCTCGCCGACGGTGCTCCAGCCCAACTCGGTAATCCGCGCGGTGGCGGCAGGCTTTTCGGCCTTGTTGCCCAGTTTGGCGTCGACCGCGAACTCGAAGCTCAGCTCCTTGGCGCAGTTGTCGCAGTTCACTTTCCACGTATGGATCGCCAGTTCGCCGAACACCGGACCACTGGCCACCGCGACCCATTGGCCGGGCGGATTGATCAAGTGGCGAACCGTTTCGACGGTCAGGCGCATGGACAAGTCCTTGGCGCCCTTGAGGGTCACGACCAGCACGTCATTGTTGCGAATCGAGCCGCCGTTGCCGGTGACTTGATAACGCCCCGGTACCAGGGCGCGGCATTCGGTGAGGGTGTGTTGCGGGTTCATCAGGCTGTAGCGGAAATCGTGTTCGACCATGGGTCCTCCAAATATGCGCGATATGCTAGCACGGGCATACGCGCAGCATGGCGCGGGCAGATGACCTTCGATCAGGTTCAGTCGTCCGTTACACGATTCTCGGGGGTGCCCGCCATCCAGGCCGCGATATTGCGCAAGGTGGTGGTGGCAATCGCGCCGAGGGCTTCGCGGGTCAGGAAGGCCTGGTGTGCGGTGACGATCACGTTAGGAAAGGTCAGCAGGCGTGCCAGTACATCGTCCTGCAGCGGCAGGTCGGAACGGTCTTCAAAGAATAGCTGTGCTTCCTCTTCATACACATCCAGTCCCAGATAACCCAGCCGACCTTCCTTCAATGCGTCGATCAGCGCAGGCGTGTCCACCAGGCCGCCGCGGCCGGTGTTGATCAACATCGCACCCGGTTGCATGTGCGCCAGCGATTCGCGGTTGATCAAATGTTTGCTCTGTTCGTTGAGCGGACAGTGCAGGCTGATGATCTGCGATTCGGCCAGCAACTGCGGCAAGCTCAGATAGTGCGCACCCAGGGCTTCGACCTGCGGGTTCGGGTAAGGATCGTAGGCCAGCAACCGGCAACCGAATCCGTTCATGATTTTGGCGAAGGTCGCACCGATCTGCCCGGTGCCGACCACGCCGACGGTCTTGCCCACCAAGTCGAAACCGGTCAGGCCATGCAAACTGAAATCGCCTTCGCGGGTACGGTTGTAGGCGCGGTGCAAGCGGCGGTTCAGCGCCAGGATCAGCGCCACCGCGTGCTCGGCCACGGCGTGGGGCGAGTAGGCCGGGACGCGCACAACCGCCAGCCCCAGGCGTTTCGCTGCCGCCAGGTCGACATGGTTGTAACCGGCCGAGCGCAGGGCGATCAGGCGCGTGCCGCCGGCCGCCAGGCGTTCGAGTACCGGGGCGCCGAGGTCGTCATTGATGAAGGCGCAGACCACCTCGTGATGCTCCGCCAACGCCGCCGTATCCAGGCTCAGTCGCGCCGTTTGAAAGTGCAGTTCAATGCCGGCCGGCAGGTCGGCGGCAAGGAAACTGTCGCGGTCGTAGCTCTGGCTGCTGAAAAGTATCGTGCGCATGCGGTCCTCCTGGCAATTAAATCTTCAAGGCTTTCCCCCAACCCTGTGGGAGCTGGCTTGCCAGCGAAGAGGCGCTTAAATCTTGTGTTGTTCTTGAGGGTGCCTTCGCTGGCAAGCCAGCTCCCACAGGGATGAGGGTGAGCTTAGCGCCTGGTACTCACAGCGTCATTGCGCCATATCAAGCATTGATACGCGCCTGGGCGGCCAGGCGATTGATCGCCCGGTCGAGTTCTTCGAGGGCGCCGAAGGCTTTCGGGTCCTGCTGCTTGAGCAGGGTTTCGCTGCGTTGGCAGGCAGCGCGCAATTGCGGTACGCCGCAATAGCGGGTGGCGCCATGCAGGCGATGAACCCGTTCGATCAGGGCATTGTGGTCGTGGCTTTCCTGCGCCTGGCGGATCGCTTCGCGGTCGGCCTCCAGCGATGCCAGCAACATCGCCAACATGTCCGCCGCCAGATCGGCCTTGCCGGCCGCCAGGCGCAAACCTTCTTCGTGATCCAGCACCTGCAGTTCGTAGGCGCCGCCGTGGCTTTCGCCGGAGCGCTCCGGACCCTGGTTGCGCAGCGCCAGGCCGCTCCATTTCAATACCACCTGGGCCAGTTGCCGCTCGCTGATCGGCTTGGTCAGGTAGTCGTCCATGCCACTCTGCAACAGCGCACGTTTTTCGTTGGCCATGGCGTGGGCGGTGAGGGCGACGATCGGCAGCGGCGTGCAATGCCGTTCGCTTTCCCACTGGCGGATGGCTTCGGTGCTCTGGCGTCCGTCCATACCGGGCATCTGCACGTCCATCAGCACCAGGTCGAAGGTCTCGCTCTGTACCGCCCTGACAGCTGCGTAACCGCTTTCCACTGCAAGTACTTTGGCCCCCATGTCTTCGAGCAGGGTTTGTACCAGCAGCAGGTTGGCCGGGTTGTCGTCGACGCACAGCACTTTCGGTGCGCGGCTCGAGACCGGTTCACCGGGTTCGTTGCGGGGCTGGCGCGGGTTGACCAGATCGGACAGCGCCCGCCGCAATTTGCGCGTGCAGGCCGGTTTCGCCTGGAGCTGGCTGTGAGGGTTGGGCACCGAAAGGTGGAACAGCGTCTGTTCCGTGGTCGGGCACAGCACCAGCACTTTGCAGCCCAGGTGTTCGAGGTCCCAGATGTACTGGTTGAGGCGCTCCGGCGGCATGTCGTTACTGGTGACACCCAGCACCGCGAGGTCGATCGCCTGATCGGTCTGATGGGCGACGGTCACGCCGTTGGTCAGGCTTTCCAGGTTAGTGAACGGGGTGACAGCCAGGCCGCAGTCCTCCAATTGGTGCTGCAGCGCCTGGCGCGCCAGTTCGTGGTTTTCCAGCACCGCCACGCGGCGCCCGGACAACGGCGGACCGGGCAGGTCTTCAGTATCGTCGCGGGTTTTGGGCAGGCTCAGGCTGATCCAGAACTCCGAACCTTCGCCCGGCGTGCTGTCGACACCAATCTCACCGCCCATTTGTTCGATCAACCGTTTGGAAATCACCAGCCCCAGACCTGTGCCGCCGGGTTGCCGGGACAGCGAGTTGTCGGCCTGGCTGAATGCCTGGAACAGCGCGCGCACGTCCTGGTTCGACAGGCCGATGCCGGTGTCCTGGATGCTGATGCGCAGTTGCACGCTGTCTTCGTGTTCTTCTTCGAGCATGGCACGGGCAACGATGGTGCCTTCGCGGGTGAACTTGATGGCGTTGCTGACCAGGTTGGTGAGGATCTGTTTGAGCCGCAGCGGATCACCCACCAGCGACAGTGGCGTGTCGCGGTAAACCAGGCTCACCAGTTCCAGCTGTTTGGCGTGAGCGGCCGGGGCGAGGATGGTCAGCGTGTCTTGCAGCAGGTCGCGCAGGTTGAACGGAATATGATCGAGCACCAGTTTGCCGGCCTCGATTTTCGAGAAGTCGAGAATCTCGTTGATGATTCCCAGCAGGCTGTCGGCGGACTTTTCGATGGTGCCCAGGTAGTCGAGCTGGCGCGGGGTCAGCTCGCTTTTCTGCAGCAGGTGGGTGAAGCCGAGAATGCCATTGAGCGGCGTGCGGATTTCGTGGCTCATGTTGGCGAGGAATTCGGACTTGATCCGGCTCGCCTCCAGGGCTTCCTTGCGCGCCAGATCGAGCTCGATGTTCTGGATCTCGATGGTTTCCAGGTTCTGGCGTACATCTTCAGTGGCCTGGTCGATGCTGTGCTGCAATTCTTCCTGGGCGTTCTGCAAGGTGCCAGCCATGCGGTTGATGCCGGACGCCAGTTCATCCAGTTCCTGGCTGCCGAGGGGCGGCAGGCGGGTTTCCAGATGGCCGTCCTTGAGCTGTGCCACGGCTTGTTTGATCTGGCTCAAGGGGCGATTGATCGTGCGACCCATGCGCAACGCCAGCAGCGCCGCGCCCCCCAAACCTGCGAAGATCATCAGCAGGCTGGCGAACAGGCTGCGGTAACCGCGCAGCAGCATGCCGTTGTGGGACAGTTCGAGTTCGACCCAGCCCAGCAGGCGGTCGGCTTCATCGGGAATCACATCGCCCGCCAGATTGCGGTGTTTACCGAACACCGGCAGCAAATAACGCGTTGCATCATTGCCACTGCGGCGCAGCATCTGCGAGCCATCGCCCAGTGGCGCCTGATTGAGCATGATGGGGCCGGCGTGGGCGAGCAGCGAGCGGTCCGGTGCGAGGAAGGTCACGGCACGCACGTCCTGTTGTTCCAGGGACTCGGTGGCAATCCGCTCCAGCAGCTCGTTATTTTTGTGCCCCATGGCCGGCGCCACCAGCGGCGCGAGCTGCTCGGCGATCATTTCGCCGCGTTGCATGAGTTGGGCTTGCAGGTCGGATTGCTGCATCCAGGTAAAATAGCCGCCCAGGACCAACGCCATCAGGCTGGTCGGCAACAGGGTCAGCAACAGCACGCGGCCTTTAATTCCCAGTTTCTTGAGCACGCATCTCTCCTGCTTCCAGCGATCGATAGACCTGCACATGCGTCCCGCACGCGCCACTTGCGCAGTGTAGCGATTTGCAGGCAGGCAATCCTCGTAAAATTGAAGTCGTCATTCGTCGGTCGGTTCGACACTTTTGCGCGCAGGACACCCCCCTGGGTTGCCCTGTGCCGCGCAATCTTGAATAATTATCAACTGAGAATTATTTGCAGATACTCATGACTCCCATCACTGCCGACCATCCCCGTATCCTCTCCATCGAAGACGACCTCGTGCTCGGTGCCTATGTGCATGAGCATCTGGGGCGTAGCGGCTTTCAGGTGACCTGGTGCCAGAATGGACAGGAAGGCCTGGACGCTGCCCGTCGGCAAGCCTTCGATGTGGTGCTGATGGACATCCTGCTACCTGGCCTGGATGGGCTTTCTGTGTTGACGCAACTGCGCCAGAGCCATTCCACCCCGGTGCTGCTGATGTCGGCGCTTGGGGCCGAGGCGGATCGCATCAGCGGTTTTCGCCTGGGGGCCGATGATTACCTGCCCAAGCCTTTCAGCATGGTCGAGTTGCGGGTGCGCATCGAAGCGATTCTGCGTCGGGTGGCGCTGGATCGTCGGCCGACGCCGGTGGCCGTTGCTCAGGCGGCGGACAGTCTGCGTTTCGACGATGAGCTGTTCGAGGTTTTCTATGGCGAGCAGGCGGCCGGGCTGACCCGCAGTGAGTATCGGCTGCTGGAAACCCTGAACCGCAACGGCGATGAAGTGTTGAGCAAAGCCTTCCTTTATCAGCATGTGTTGCAGCGTGGCTACGCGGCCCACGACCGTAGCCTGGACATGCACATCAGCCAGATCCGTCGCAAGCTCAAGGCCATCGGCTATACCGAACGCGAAGTGCGCACGGTGTGGGGCAAGGGTTACATCCTGAGTGCCGGCGATGAAATGTAAGCTGCCGGGGCGGCATTCGCTGTTCTGGAAACTGGCCTGTCTGCTGGTGGCGTTCTGTCTGCTGATGATCTGGCTGAGCTGGTCCTGGGGGCGCTACATGGAGCAGCGCAACCAGTTCCTGTCGGATGAAGCGCGCGGCACCCTGACGCGCTATGCCGCCGAGGCCGAGCAAGCGTGGCGGCAGCGCCAGCAGGAGGGCGTCGATAACTGGCTGCAGAGCATGTACCAACGCGAAACGGGTTGGGTGGGTGTCATTGGTGGTGATTTACAGTCGTTGAGCAGCTATACGCTGACGGACAGGGAAATCGAGCGACTGACCTTTCTTCGGGGTCTGGATTGGCCCATCCACAAAAAAGGCCGGCCATGGATGCGTGTACCGTTTCCGGGTGACTCGTCTGCCGGCAGCCTGGTGATCGAGCTGCCCGAACGTTTTGTACCCGGGCGCTATCGGGTGTTCTGGCGCGTGATCACCAACGGTGTGATTCCAGGGCTGTTCACCTTGTTGCTCTGTGTCGGCCTCTATCGTTTGCTGGTGGTACCGCTTAACCACCTGCGCGCCCAGGCCAACGCCTGGCGCGCCGATCAGTTGAATGTGCGGTTGTCGCGTCGTACCACCAACCGTTCCGACGAATTGGGCGAACTGGGCAGGGCGTTCGATCACATGTCCGAGCGCCTGCAAAGCACCGTGGCGTTGCAACAGCAACTGCTGCGCGACTTGTCCCACGAGTTGCGCACGCCGCTGAGTCGCCTGCGGGTGGCCAGTGAAAGCGAGCAGGGGCTGGACGCCTTGCGCGAACGTATTGGCCGTGAGGTCGATGGGATGCAGCGGCTCGTCGAAGACACGCTGCAACTGGCCTGGCTCGACACCGAGCGCACCCGTTTGCCCGACGAAGCGATCCAGGTCCAGGCCCTGTGGGAAATGCTCACCGAAAATGCGTGTTATGAAAGTTGCTGGCCGCAAGGGCAGTTGCAGTGCTCGGTGGATTCCTCCTGCTGGGTGCGCGGCCATCTCAATACCCTGGCCCAGGCCCTGGAAAACATGCTGCGCAACGCGATTCGACATTCACCCGAAGGTGGTGTGGTCACGCTGGGTGGTCGACGTGATGGCAAATACTGGCATTTGTGGCTGGAAGATCAGGGCGGCGGTGTGGCGGAAGCTGATCTGGAGCGGATTTTCCTGCCCTTCACCCGTCTTGATGGCTCACGGCCGGGGGATGGTGGATTTGGCTTGGGCTTGAGCATTGCGAGGAATGCGGTGCAGCGTCAGGGCGGCAGGCTTTGGGCTGAAAACACCGGGAGCGGGTTGCGGATGAATATGCGGTTGGTGGCGCAGGGCGCCTTCGCGAGCAGGCTCGCTCCCACCCTGGACATTGATTGCCCGCAGATTACGTGACCGACCCCGATCCCGGCGGGAGCGAGCCTGCTCGCGAAGATGGCCCACCCAACAACGACCGTTCTGATTTTGCCAGAGCGTTCCCGAGATTCTGTACGACTTTTCCCAAAGGGTATCACCGGTCATTTCAAACATCCTTGGCGGTTTAAGCTCACGCTTTTACTCATGTTCAAGGAGTCATGCATGACTGTACCCCAGGCGCCCGGTAGCAGAACCGACGACCGTTTCAATGAAGTACTTGCACTGATTCAAAGCGCCAGACGACAGGCCATGCAGGCGGTGAATACGCAACTGATCGAGTTGTACTGGCAGGTTGGTGCTTATATCAGCCGTAAGCTCGAGAAAGCCGAATGGGGCGATTCCGTGGTCGGTCAACTGGCCGAGCATCTGGCTCAGACGCAGCCAGGATTGCGTGGCTTCACCCGGCGCAATCTGTTCCGGATGCGGCAGTTTTATGAGGCTTATCAGGGCAATGAAAAAGTGTCAGCACTGCTGACACAATTACCCTGGACCCACAATCTGCTCATTCTGACTCAGAGCAAACGTCCACAAGAACGCGAGTTCTATTTGCGTCTGGCCGTGCAGGAAAAGTGGTCGACGCGTGAATTGGAGCGTCAGCTCAAAGCTGCGCTGTTTGAACGCAGCGTGACTCAGCCGGCCAAAGTCTCCGCAGCACTCAAACAAACGCAGCCCTCAGCACTTGAGATATTCCGTGACGCCTACATGGTCGAGTTTCTCGACCTGCCCGGCGCCCACTCCGAAACTGACTTGCATCAGGGCTTGCTGGCGCGTCTCAAGGAGTTTTTGATCGAGCTTGGCCGCGATTTCTGCTTTGTCGGCTCCCAATACCCGTTACAAGTCGGCGGGCGTGATTTTGCGCTGGACTTGTTGTTCTTCCACCGCGGTCTCAACTGCCTGGTGGCCATCGAGCTCAAGGTCGGACGCTTCGAACCGGAGTATTTGGGCAAGTTAGGCTTCTATCTTGAAGCCCTGGATCGCGAAGAACGCAAACCTCATGAAAACCCTGCAATCGGTGTCTTGCTCTGTGCCAGCAAGGAGGATGAAGTTGTCGAGTACGCCCTTAACCGCAGCCTGTCGCCAGCGCTGATTGCGGAGTATCAGGTCCAGCTGCCGGATAAACAGTTGTTGCAGGCCAAGCTGCATGAGTTCTATGCCTTGAATGTCACACAAACGGAAGAGGGCTGAATCAGTCGCTTATTCCCATAAACCATAAGCACCACACTTTGCGTGATATGGGCTTGCGAGGTTTGCCGGTATGATAGGCGCCCCCGCAGTCTGGATTGCGAATACGCCATGACCTTGCAGTACCCAACCATCGCCGATTGCGTCGGCAACACTCCGCTGGTCCGTTTGCAGCGCCTGCCCGGCGAAACCAGCAACACCCTTTTGCTCAAGCTCGAAGGGAACAACCCGGCGGGTTCGGTCAAGGACCGTCCGGCGCTGTCTATGATCACCCGTGCCGAGTTGCGCGGGCAGATCCACGCCGGCGATACGCTGATCGAAGCGACCTCGGGTAATACCGGGATCGCCCTGGCCATGGCTGCCGCGATCAAGGGTTACAAGATGATCCTGATCATGCCGGACAACTCCAGTGCCGAACGCAAGGCCGCCATGACCGCCTACGGTGCCGAGCTGATTCTGGTCAGCCAGGAACAAGGCATGGAAGGCGCCCGAGACCTCGCGCAGAAGATGGAAGCCGAAGGCCGCGGCAAGGTACTGGATCAGTTCGCCAACGGTGACAACCCGCAAGCGCACTACACCACCACCGGCCCGGAAATTTGGCGCCAGACCGAAGGCACCATTACCCATTTCGTCAGCTCCATGGGCACCACCGGTACCATCATGGGTGTTTCGCGCTACTTGAAAGAGCAGAACGAAAACGTGCAGATCATCGGTCTGCAACCTATGGAAGGTTCGGCGATTCCGGGTATCCGTCGCTGGCCTCAGGAATACCTGCCGAAGATTTACCAGGCCGATCGTGTGGATCGCATCGTCGACATGGCCCAGAGCGAAGCCGAAGACGTGACCCGTCGCCTGGCCCGCGAAGAAGGCATCTTCTGCGGCGTGTCGTCGGGTGGTGCAGTGGCCGCCATGCTGCGTCTGTCGAAGGAAGTTGAAAACGCGGTGATCGTCGCGATCATCTGCGACCGTGGCGACCGTTACCTGTCGACCGGCATTTTCGACGCGCCCAACTGATGGCCAAGCATGAGAGAGGCTTGCGTTTCCAGCCCACGGGCGGCAGCAAGGCCCCGCAAGTCCCGACCGGCAAAAAGCAGCGCCTGACCATCGAGCGTCTGGCCAATGACGGTCGTGGTATCGCGTTTTTCGAAGGACGTACCTGGTTCGTCATCGGCGCATTGGCCGGTGAAGAAATCGAGGCGCGCGTGCTCGGTGCCCACGGCAAAGTGGTCGAGGCGCGTACCGAGCGGGTGTTCAAGGCCAGCGAACTGCGTCGCCCGGCGCCGTGTGCCCATGCCGGTCGCTGCGGCGGTTGCAGCGTGCAACATTTGCCTCACAGTGAACAGCTCGCCCTGAAACAGCGCATGCTCGCCGAGCAATTGACCCGGGTCGCCGGTGTAGAACCCGAAGAATGGGCGGCGCCTTTGAGCGGTCCGGAATTCGCTTACCGTCGTCGCGCCCGGGTAGCGGTGCGCTGGGACATGAAGGCGAAAAAACTCGAAGTCGGTTTCCGCGCGGCCGGCAGCCAGGACATCGTCGCCATCGATGAATGCCCGGTGCTGGTACAGCCCTTGCAACCCATCATGACCCGCTTGCCGGAGATGCTGCGGCGCTTGAGCAAACCCCAGGCGCTCGGGCACGTGGAGTTGTTCAGCGGTTCATCGCTGGCGGTCTTGCTGCGACACATGGCGCCGCTGTCGGAAAGTGACATGACCATCCTCAAGGATTTTTGCGCGTTCCATGAAGCCCAGTTGTGGCTGCACGGCGATGGCGAGCCGCATCCGGTCGAAGCCGATCAATCCTTGGGCTATCGTCTGGAACAGTGGAACCTGGAGTTGGCGTATCGACCCGGAGATTTCGTCCAGGTCAATGCGGGGGTCAACGAAGCCATGGTGGCCCAGGCTCTGGACTGGTTGAAACCGACAGCGGATGAGCGAGTACTCGATTTGTTCTGCGGCCTGGGCAACTTTGCCTTGCCGCTGGCCCAGGCCGTTCGTGAAGTGGTGGCGGTGGAAGGCGTGGAGGTGATGGTCGAGCGGGCAGCCGCGAATGCCGTCAGCAACAATCTGAATAATGCGAAGTTTTTTCAGGCCGATTTATCCCAGCCTCTGACCGATGCCGAATGGGCGCGTGAAGGCTTTTCTGCGGTACTCTTGGACCCACCGCGTGACGGTGCTTTCGAGGTGGTGCGCAAGCTCAAGTCCCTGGGCGCCGAACGGTTGGTGTATGTGTCGTGCAACCCGGCAACTCTGGCGCGCGACACGGTCGAATTGATCAAGCAGGGCTACCGGTTAAAACGTGCCGGGATTCTCGATATGTTTCCTCAAACGGCGCATGTCGAAGCCATGGCGTTATTTGAAGCGAGCTAGGAAGGCTCGTCTGGTCCGACTGACCAGTCCGTGCAGCCGCGTACCAGCCCGGCGTGGGCTCACGGGCAATGAAGGTCAGCGATTCTGACGCATTGAATCTGCGTCGTAGGGAAGGTAAGCAAGATGGTACAGGTGAGAGCACACCAGCCGATCAACACCGACGGCAGTATCAATCTCGAGGCTTGGCTCGATCATGCGGTCAGTGTCGATCTGGCACTGGATCGCGAAGCCTTGAAGGAAGCCTGCGAGTACGCTCGCGAGGCGGAACAACAAGCCAATGCGGCAAAGAATTTGTGGTCCGAAGGCAACTCGAGTTTCCGCACCGGCCTTGAAATCGCCGAGATCCTCGCCGACCTCAAACTCGATCAGGATTCGCTGGTCGCCGCGGTCCTCTACCGGGGTGTGCGCGAAGGCCAGATCCAGTTGCCGGCGGTCAGCCAGCGCTTCGGTCCGGTGGTGGCCAAGCTCATCGACGGCGTGCAGCGCATGGCGGCGATCAGCGACAGCCTGAGCCCGCGTAAATCCCTGGTGCTGGGCACCCAGGGCCAGGTGGAAAACCTGCGCAAGATGCTGGTGGCCATGGTCGACGACGTGCGCGTCGCCCTGATCAAACTGGCCGAACGCACCTGCGCGATCCGTGCGGTGAAAACCGCCGATGACGAAAAGCGCAACCGCGTGGCCCGCGAAGTGTTCGACATTTACGCGCCACTGGCCCATCGCCTGGGTATCGGTCACATCAAATGGGAACTGGAGGACTTGTCCTTCCGTTACCTGGAGCCTGACCAGTACAAGCAGATCGCCAAGTTGCTCCACGAGCGGCGACTGGATCGCGAGCGCTTCATCAGCGACGTGATGAGCCAACTGAAAAACGAATTGCAGGCCACCGGTGTCGAGGCCGACATCAGCGGCCGGGCCAAACACATCTATTCGATCTGGCGCAAAATGCAGCGCAAGGGTCTGGAGTTCAGCCAGATCTACGACGTGCGCGCCGTTCGCGTGCTGGTGCCGGAAATGCGCGACTGCTACACCGCGCTCGGCATCGTCCACACCTTGTGGCGGCACATCCCCAAAGAGTTCGACGACTACATCGCCAACCCGAAAGAGAACGGCTACCGCTCGCTGCACACGGCGGTGATCGGACCCGAGGGTAAGGTGCTGGAAGTGCAGATCCGTACCCACGCGATGCACGAGGAAGCGGAGCTGGGTGTTTGCGCGCATTGGCGCTACAAGGGCACCGACGTCAAGTCCGGCTCCAATCACTACGAAGAGAAAATTTCCTGGCTGCGTCAGGTGCTCGAGTGGCATGAAGAGCTGGGCGACATTGGTGGTCTGGCGGAACAGCTGCGAGTCGATATCGAACCTGATCGCGTCTACATCTTCACGCCGGACGGTCACGCCATCGACTTGCCGAAGGGCGCGACGCCGCTGGACTTCGCCTACCGCGTGCATACCGAAATCGGTCACAACTGCCGCGGCGCCAAGATCAACGGGCGCATCGTGCCGCTCAACTACAGCCTGCAAACCGGTGAACAGGTCGAGATCATCACCAGCAAGCACGGCACGCCGAGCCGCGACTGGCTGAACCCGAACCTGGGTTACGTCACCACCTCGCGGGCACGGGCGAAGATCGTTCACTGGTTCAAGTTGCAGGCGCGCGACCAGAACGTTGCTGCCGGTAAAACCCTGCTTGAGCGTGAGCTCAATCGCCTCGGTCTGCCGGCGGTGGATTTCGACAAGCTGGCCGACAAGGCCAACATGAAAACCGCCGAGGACATGTTTGCCGCGCTCGGTGCCGGCGACTTGCGCCTGGCGCAACTGGTCAATCTGGCGCAGCAACTGGTCGAACCGGAGCGCGGCAATGAACAGCTGGAACTGATTCCGCGCAAGGCCACCGGTTACAAGCCGGGCAAGCGTGGCGACATCCAGATCCAGGGCGTCGGCAACCTGATGACCCAGATGGCGGGCTGCTGCCAGCCGCTGCCGGGGGATGCGATCGTCGGTTACATCACCCAGGGCCGTGGCGTGAGCATTCACCGCCAGGATTGCGCCTCGGTGCTGCAACTGGCCGGGCGCGAGCCGGAGCGGATCATCCAGGTCAGTTGGGGACCGGTGCCGGTGCTCACCTATCCAGTGGACATCATCATCCGTGCCTACGACCGTTCGGGACTGCTGCGTGACGTTTCCCAAGTGCTGCTCAACGAGCGGATCAACGTGCTGGCGGTCAACACCCGCTCGAACAAGGAAGACAACACCGCGTTGATGTCCCTGACCATCGAGATTCCGGGGCTGGATGCGCTGGGGCGGTTGCTGGGGCGAATTTCCCAATTGCCGAACATCATCGAAACGCGGCGTAACCGTACCCCATGATGATTGGCGCCGATCCAATGTGGGAGCGAGCCTGCTCGCGAAGAGGGAGTGCCAGCCGACATCAATGTTGTCTGACATACCGCTTTCGTCGGAACGCCGCCCGGAGCCTGCTCGCTCCCACAAGGGTTTTGCAGTGAGAGTGACCGATGTACAGCCTTGAAGACCTGCTGCACCTGATGAACCGCCTGCGCGACCCGCAGTTCGGCTGCCCGTGGGACATCAAGCAAACCTACGCCACCATCGTCCCGCATACCCTTGAAGAAGCCTACGAAGTCGCCGACGCCATCGAGCGCGGTGACTTCGATCACCTGCAAGGTGAGCTGGGCGATCTGCTGTTCCAGGTGGTTTATTACAGCCAGCTGGCGCGGGAGGAAGGGCGCTTCGAATTCGACGGTGTGGTCGACAGCATCACCCGCAAGCTGATCCGTCGTCATCCCCATGTGTTCCCCACCGGCGATCTGTACGCGCCGCTGGATGTGCCGCGTCTGAGTGAAGAACAGGTCAAGCAGCGTTGGGAAGAGATCAAGGCCGAAGAGCGCGCGGAGAAATCCGACGCTCCGCAACAACTGTCCTTGCTCGATGACGTCCCCGCCGCGTTGCCGGCGTTGTCCCGCTCGGCCAAGTTACAAAAGCGTGCAGGGCAAGTCGGTTTCGACTGGCCCGATGCGCTGCCGGTGCTGGACAAGGTCCGTGAAGAGCTCGATGAAATACTCGAAGCGATGGCCGACAACGACCCGACGGCGATTGCCGATGAGGTCGGCGATCTGCTGTTTTCCGTGGTCAATCTGGCGCGACACCTCAAGGTCGACCCGGAAACTGCGCTGCGTGGCGCCAACAGCAAGTTCGAACGACGCTTCCGTTTTATCGAACAGGCATTGCGCGACACCCACCGTCCCATGGAAGATTGCACCCTCGAAGAGTTGGACGCCCTATGGGGCGAAGCCAAACGTCAGGAAAAGAATGTGCCCAGCTGCGGTTGAGCAGTTGCCTAAGTGAGTAATAAGCACCATGAGCATTTCCCTTCGCGACCAGTTGCTCAAAGCAGGGCTGGTCAACCAGAAGCAGGCCAAGCAGGTCAGCAAAGAAAAGCAGAAACAGCAGCGCCTGGCCCACAAAGGTCAGATCGAACTGGATGATTCCCAGCAGCGTGCCGCCCAGGAAGCCATGGCCGAGAAGGTCAAGCGCGATCAGGAGCTCAACCGCCAGCAGCAGGAAAAAGCCGAGGCCAAGGCCCGTGCCGCGCAGGTCAAGCAATTGATCGAAGCTACACGCCTGCCGAAGTTGACGACCGAGGACTACTACAACTTCGTCGACGACAAGAAGGTCAAGCGCCTCTCGGTCAACACGCTGATGCGCAACAAGCTCAGCAATGGATCATTGGCCATCGTGCATCACGCCGGCGGTTATGAAGTGATCCCGCGTGAAGCAGCCCTGAAGATCCAGGAGCGCGATCCGCAGCGCATCGTGCAGATGAACGTCAAGACCGAAGAGGTCAGCGCCGAGGACGATCCGTACGCGGCGTACCAGATCCCTGATGATCTGATGTGGTAAACCGCTGAGGACGGCTACAACGACAAACCCCGTCATGGATGTGGTTTTGTGTAGGAGCTAGCTTGCTCGCGATGGTCGTTAACGATTACGCGTGTTTACTGGCTAAGCGCAGCGCTCTTGAGTCCATCACGAGCAAGCTCGCTCCTACGCGGAGCGTAGCGCTCGTTGCTGCTCCAGAACTTCCAGTTCGGCCTTGTAGTTGTGGGCGTCTTTCTCGGAATGGAACATCCCGACCAGCAGGTCCTGTTGGTACACATCCCAGATCCGTACACCGGCGGCTACGCCTTCATGGGACATGTGTGAATCGTCGCGTTCAGTTACTTTTACAGTCATCTGCTAGCTCCAATCTCTGTTATCTGCAGCAAGGCGTGTGCAGGACTCTGTTATAGGTTTTGTTAGCCTGCTAAGTAAACGACTGAGTTTGGATAGGGTTTTTTGCAAAAATGGAAACAGTCCTGCAGCCCGCGAAATCCGTGGCATTCAGTCGCAGGGCGTTTGGTTTCATGACAAAAGCTTCATGTTCTTGCCGAAGATCTGCGGGCAAAACACGACCCTGTGGGAGCGAGCCTGCTCGCGAAGAGGCCGGTACCTTCAACATCAATGTCGCCTGACACAGCGCGTTCGTCGGGGCGCCGCCCGGAGCCGGCTCGCTCCCACAGGTTTTTGCGTTTTTGGAGGACGAAAAAAAACGCCCCGAACCAGTCGGGGCGTTTTCATGTGCGGCTCAGCGGCGGGGTATTACTTACCCTGCCAGCGCTTCAGTACCAGGGTGGCGTTGGTGCCACCGAAACCGAAGCTGTTGCTCATCACGGTATCGATCTTGGCGTTTTCCTGGGTCTTGGTCAGTACCGGCAGGTCGGCCACTTCAGGGTCCAGCTCATCGATGTTGGCGGAGCCGGCAATGAAGTTGCCTTCCATCATCAGCATGCAGTAGATCGCTTCGTGAACGCCGGCGGCGCCCAGGGAGTGACCCGACAGGCTCTTGGTGGAGCTGATGGCCGGAGCCTTGTCGCCGAACACTTCACGCACACCTTTCATTTCCGCGACGTCGCCGACCGGGGTCGAGGTGCCGTGGGTGTTCAGGTAGTCGATCGGGGTGTCGACGGTGGACAGCGCCTGCTGCATGCAGCGGATCGCGCCTTCGCCACTTGGGGCAACCATGTCGTAGCCGTCGGAGGTCGCGCCGTAGCCGACGATTTCCGCGTAGATCTTCGCGCCACGGGCCAGAGCGTGTTCCAGCTCCTCGACCACGACCATGCCGCCGCCGCCAGCGATGACGAAACCGTCACGGTCGGCATCGTAGGCACGGGAGGCTTGTTGCGGGGTGTCGTTGCGCTTGCTGGACAGGGCGCCCATGGCGTCGAACAGGAACGACTGGCTCCAGTGTTCTTCTTCACCGCCGCCGGCAAATACGATGTCCTGCTTGCCCATCTGGATCTGTTCCATAGCGGTACCGATGCAGTGAGCACTGGTGGCGCAGGCAGAGGCGATGGAGTAGTTCAGGCCCTTGATCTTGAACGGGGTGGCCAGGCAAGCGGAAACGGTGCTGCTCATGGTCCGCGTTACACGGTATGGGCCGACGCGCTTGACGCCTTTCTCGCGCAGGATGTCCAGCGCTTCCATCTGGTTCAGCGTGGAGGCGCCACCGGAACCGGCGATCAGGCCGGTACGCGGGTTGGAAACCTGCTCTTCGGTCAGGCCGGAGTCAGTGATGGCGTCTTTCATGGCCAGGTAGGCGTAAGCCGCCGCGTGGCCGACGAAGCGATAGATCTTGCGATCGATCAGTTCTTCAAGGTTGAGGTCAATGGAGCCGGAAACCTGGCTACGCAGACCCATTTCGGCATATTCCGGGTTGAACCGGATGCCAGGGCGGCTTGCACGCAGGTTAGCGGAGACGGTCTCTTTGTCATTGCCCAGGCACGAAACAATGCCCAGACCAGTGATAACGACGCGGCGCATGCGAATAACCCTTAGAAGTTGTCAGTGGAGGTGAACACGCCGACCCGGAGGCCTTCGGCGGTGTAGATTTCGCGACCGTCGACAGTGACCGAACCGTCGGCGATGGCCAGGTTCAGCTTGCCCTTGAGGACGCGCTTGATATGAATGTTATAGGTGACTTTCTTGGCGGTCGGCAGGACCTGGCCGAAGAATTTCACTTCGCCCGAACCCAGGGCGCGACCGCGGCCTGGCAGGCCTTGCCAACCGAGGAAGAAGCCGACCAGTTGCCACATGGCGTCGAGGCCCAGGCAGCCCGGCATCACCGGATCGCCTTCGAAGTGGCAGGCGAAGAACCACAGGTCCGGAGTGATATCCAGCTCGGCGACCAATTCACCTTTGCCGTACTTGCCACCCTCTTCGCTGATCAGGGTGATGCGATCAACCATCAGCATGTTCGGGGCGGGCAGTTGCGCGTTACCTGGGCCGAACAGCTCACCGCGACTGCAGCGCAGCAGGTCTTCCCGGGTAAAGGCGTTTTGTTTGGTCATGCGAGCTCCTCAATAGTCCCATGCGGCAGGTGGGGCAAATCTTCCCGGCCGATCGAAGCGTTCATGCCTCGAACCGGCAGCCTACTCATAGACTATTGCGTTGTGGTGAAAGTCACAGCACCAAGGACATGAATGTACACTTGTGCACTGAAATTTTTATTCAAGCCCCTTTTCGGGCCTGTTCGGGTGCCTAAGACTGCCGCACTTTCGCCTTTCACGCCAGTCGCAGATGCTCGAAAGGCCTGTACTACTGCACCCAACGCTGCAGAATTTGCTGAAGATCAGTACGTTTGAAGGGCTTGGCCAGGTAATCGTTCATCCCCGCCGACAAACAGGCTTCGCGATCCCCCTGCAGGGCATTGGCGGTCAGGGCGATGATCGGCAAGTCGGTGCAACCGGGCAGCTGGCGAATCTGCCGGGTGGCCTCGTAACCATCGATGACCGGTAATCGGCAGTCCATCAGGATCGCTTCGAAAATCAGGGTCTCGGCACTGCGCACCGCCTGCGCGCCATCGGCGGCGACGCTGACAGTAAAGCCCAGGCTGCGCAACATGGCTTCGATGACCGTCTGATTGACCGGGTTGTCCTCGACCAGCAACACATTGCGACCTTCGCCATCATCATTACCGGTGGGCGCTCGCGGCGTCAGCACCGGCAGTGGCTGCTGATAAATCGCCAGCGGGATTTCCAGCGTGAACACCGAGCCACGACCTTCTTCGCTCTGCGCTCGCAGGGTACCACCCATGCGTTCGGCCAGGGTGCGGGCAATCGGCAGGCCCAGGCCGGTGCCGCCGTAACGTCTTGAAATAGAACTGTCGGCCTGTTGAAACGCGTTGAACATCAATTCCAGGCTCTCGGCCGCAATGCCGATTCCGCTGTCGCGCACGGTACAGGTGAACCACAACAATTCGTGATCCAGTGACTGCCACTGCGGTTCGATGGACACACGGCCCTGCTCGGTAAATTTCAGCGCGTTGCCGATCAGGTTGACCAGAATCTGCCGGATTCGTGTCGGATCGCCTTGCACCTGCAACTCCCGCATATCCTCCGGAATGTGCAATTGCAGATCCAGGCCGCGTTGGGCCGCGCTGTGCTGGAATGACTGCGCACAGGCGCCGATCAGGTCGGCGAGGTTGAACGGAATGTGCTCCAGCTCCAGTTCCGAACGTTCGATGCGCGAGAAATCCAGAATGTCGTTGATGACTTTGAGCAAATGCTCGGTGGACTCCGAAGCCAGCGCCGCGTATTCGACCTGCTCCGGCGTCATATCCGTGGTCTCAAGCAACTGAAGCATGCCCAGCACGCCATTCATCGGCGTGCGCAGTTCGTGGCTCATCATCGCGAGGAAGTCGGACTTGGCCTTGTTGGCCTTTTCCGCTTCTTCGCGGGTCTGGATCAACTGTGCCATGGCCTGGTGCTGTTCGCGGCTGGCCTGTTCGAGGCCGCTGGCGAGGTTATTGATGTGCTGCGACAGTGCACCCAGCTCGGTGTCATCGACAATGGGCAGCGGCGTTTTGTAGTCGCCGTCCTGGATTGCCTTGACCGCGTTGCCGATGTCGCGGATCGGTTGCGACAGGCTGCCCGCCAGGCGCCGGGCGAGGATGAAGGTAAACAGCAGGGCGAACAGGGCCAGGATCGCGGCCTTGAACAGGATCTCCTGCTGGCGCTGACTGAACGCATCGTTGGACAGGCCGACGATCACCCGGCCCAGATAGTCCTCGGCGGGGGCGTTGGTGGCGACCTTGTTGTTCTGGAAGAAATCGTTGTGCAGGGGGATCCGCTGCAATCGCACCGGCGCCTGGAACACTTCGACCTGATGCGGGCGGGCGTGGTTGGCCGACGGTTGTTCGACATACACCAGAATCCGGTTGGCACTGTCCTGGATTTCCAGGAAGCGTACGTTGGGCGTGGCCAGTGTGGCCTTGAGCAAGCTTTCCAGCACTTCGTTGTTGCCGGAAATCACCCCGTATTCGGTGGCCGGGGCCAATTGGTTGGCGATGAGTTGCCCGGTGTGGTTGAGCTCCTGGCGCAGATCCTGGATTCGCACAAAGGTAAAGAAGCTGATCAACAGCAATGTCAGCAGCAGGGCAGGGCCGAGGCTGATGAGCTGGGTCCGGGTGTTGATGTCCCAACGGCGGCGGAAGGTCATGGGCGGCGTTCTCTTTCAGCCAACAGTGTTGCGACAGACGCTTCGTTTATCTGTTCAATACCTAATGAACGAGCCACCTGCGGGTTGCTTGAGACTTTGAAGCGAAGCGGGTAGTACGTGCGCGGCCAGGTCGAGGGTGGCAAGTCGAGCAATTCATCGAGAATGGTCAGCCAGTCGTTCTGATCGCTGTAGGTGCTGGCCAGGCTCCCGGCTCTGACGAAGCCGGCGTTGGGGCCGATCAGTGCCCGTTGTCGTGAGTAACTGCTGAGCAGCAGGTTTTTGGCGGTTTTCGGGTTGTACAGATCGGGGTCATCCAGGCCCAGCAGCACATCGCTGTTGTTCAGCAAGGTTTGCAATGGACGGCTGTCGTGGATGTTGTCCCAACGCTCGGTAACCACTTCAAGCCCAAGGGGATGAGCGGCCCGGCGCAGTTCTTTCAATAGAAACTCGCTGTGTTCGTCGTACAGCACGCCGACCCGTTTAACTTGGGGCAGGAGCAGTCGGGTCAGGCGCAATTGACGCTCCAGCGGCGGGTCGCTCCAGAGCAGGCTCAGGTGCTCGGGCAGATTGTCGCCCAGGTGTTGTCGAGCTTGCAGGCGGCTGATGCGCAACACCAGTGTCGCCGGGCCTTGGTCGTCTTGCAGGCGCCAATCGAGGCTCGGCAAGTCGAGCAGAATCAAGCGGATGTCGTCCGACAGTTTTCCCGGTGACGGCAGGTCGGCCAACGGCTGGAAGCGTACGCGATCGCCAGGGCGCAATTCGCGCAGGGCCTGGACGAAGGTTTGCACGCCGGGACTGTCTTCGGCACCCGTCAATAGAATCTCCGCGGCATTGGCCGACAGGCTGCCCAGCCAACCGCTGACCACCAGGCACAGCATCGCCAGCAGGCGACCAATGCCTGGCGTCTTGCGTGGCGGACAATGTGCCATTTAAAACGCCAGCTCCGCACTGAAGTACATCACCCGACGCTCATCGTAGTTGTTGTCGACGAAAGTGGTAGGCTGATGATCGAGGCGTTGCTGGAGCACGCCGGCCAGTTCCAGGCTGGCCTTGCCCAGGCCGATACGTTTGGCGATGCGGGCGTCGACCCGCTCGAAGCGGTAGCCATTGAGTGCATCGTCGCCATAGTAGAAAAGTGCAGTGTTCCAGCCATGGCCCCAGTCCCGCATCCAGCCGGCGGAACCGCTGTTGCGCGCGGTCTGTCGTGCGTCTTGGGGATCGCTTGCGTCGGCATCGACGTAGGCATAGGTCAGGCGCAATCGATCGGTATTGCCGATTCTCCAGTCGAGTTGGGTTTCGGCACCCGAAAAGCGCGCCGTGTTGCTGTTACTGGCGATGAACTGATTGTTGCGCAGCGGTTCGCTGATCATGCCGGTGATTTCGTCATGGAACAGCTTCACATCGATCGCCAGCCCCCCCTCGGCAAAATAGCCGTTGTAGCCCAGTTCCCGCGATCGCATGTGTTCTTGATCAAGGTCACCAGGGCCGCGGGTCTTGACGAAATAGCGGGCGCTGGACTGGCCATAGGCAGCGGGTTGCAGGTTGGTGACCTGGTAACTCCAGTTGACGCTGTTCTCGAACATGTCCGGCGAACGGATAGCTTCGGAATACACCGCGCGCAAACCGTGGCGCGGGTTGATCAGGTAATTGACCGCCACCCTCGGGGTCAGCGAGCTGCCGATCAACTGCGTGTCTTCGAACATGGCGCCGCCTTGCAGCAACCAGTGTTCACTGGCACGCCATTCGAGCTGGCCGAATGCACGCCAGGTGGTGTCATCGAGGGTGCCATTGAAGTAGGTCTCGGAGTCTGCACGGTCGTAACGATAGTTCAAGCCGCTGACCAGGCGCAGGCTATCGGACAGGCTCAGGGTGTCCTGCAGTTCGAGGTCGTAGCGTGTCTCCCGGGTGCTCTGGTCGATGTCGCCGCAAACCGTCTGCCGGGCGCCGTTGCGCCATTGGTCGAGTACCTGGTTGGCCAATGCCTGCTGGCCGGGACCGCCGGCGGGTGCACCGGGACCGGTGAAACGCTCGATGTTGCGTGCCAGACGCTCGGTGTAGTTCGGGTTGAGCTGCCAGAGTTCGGTCAGCTGCGGGCTGAACGACACTTCGGCATCACAGGCGCGCCAGGTTTGCTGTCGATCCCAATGCTGCGCCGAGCCCTGGATGTACAGGCTGTGATCGGGATTGATGTCGAAGTTCCAGCGCAGCGAGCCGGCGTAGTCCTTGGCGGTGACGTCGGAATTGTTTCCGGAACTGGTAATCCCGGAAAACACCGGTCGGTAGGTATAAGGCCGCTGGTTGCTGCCTTCCTTGGCGTTCAATTGCCAATCGATGCTTTGCCGCTCGTTGAGTGCCTGACTGACGGCCAGGTTGAAGCGGTTCAGGCGGCGACTGTCGCGGTAATCGGCGCCGTTGCGATCGGTGTCGAAGCCATCATCCTGCTGGCCGGACAGCGACAGGCGCAAGTCGCCGTCATCCCATCCCACGCCCTGGCTGGCATAAAAGTCGTTGATGCCGCGTTGGCCTCGAGTGACTTTCATCCGCGTACCGTGGCTGTCGGCCGGATTGCGCGTGATGATGTTGACCACCGCCATCAGCGCATTGGCGCCATAGCTGACGGTGTTCGGGCCGCGGAAAACCTCGATGCGCTCGATGTCTTCCATGGCCACCGGAATATCGCTCCAGTCCACCGTGGACAGGCCGGCACGGTAGACCGAACGACCATCGATCAAGACCTGCATGCGTCGCGCTTCGGTGGCATTGGTCCCGTGATAGTTCACCACCGCCTGATTGCCGCTGATGTTGCCGACCATCATGCCCGGCACCAGCCGCAGCACTTCGCCGATGTCGCGGGCACCGCTGGCGTTGATCAGGGCATTGTCGATCACCGTCATGCTCCCCGGCACGGCGGCCGGCGACTGTTTCAGGCGCGTGGCCGTGAGCACTTGCGGCAGCGGATCGCTGTCGAGGAACAGATCGTCGGCCAGCAATGGCGAGCTGAAGACCAGCGCCAGTACCAACGGCGAGCGGGGTGAAGGCGAACCCAATGGCACAACACATCCTTGTTATTAATTGTTGGCGCGCATGTTAACCGAGCTGAATGACTTTTCCAGTCACGATGTCAGCACTTTCCTCGGTTTTATCGGACTTCTATGCTTGTGCGCGGGTAATTGACGCGGGGGCTGGCCGCCACTGGGGCGCTCCGTATAATGCCGACATCGCCACTGGTATGGATTAACGGATTGCATATGACTGAACAGCGCCCGATTGCGGTCCTGGGAGGCGGAAGTTTTGGTACCGCCGTGGCTAACCTGCTGGCTGAAAACGGACATCAGGTCCTGCAGTGGATGCGTGACCCCGAACAGGCCGAGGCCATCCGGGTCAACCGCGAGAACCCGCGGTATCTCAAAGGCATCAAGATTTTGCCGGGCGTGACCGCGGTCACCGACCTGCAAGCCACCCTGGAGGCCTGCGACCTGAGTTTCGTCGCATTGCCGTCCAGCGCATTGCGCTCGGTGCTGGCGCCACATGCCGAACGGCTGAGCGGCAAGCTACTGGTGAGCCTGACCAAGGGCATCGAAGCCCACACCTTCAAACTGATGAGCCAGATCCTCGAAGAGATCGCCCCGCAAGCACGTATCGGCGTGTTGTCGGGGCCGAATCTGGCCCGTGAAATCGCCGAGCACGCGCTGACCGCCACGGTGGTCGCCAGTGAAGACGAAGAACTCTGCGAACGGGTTCAAGCCGTGCTGCATGGCCGTACCTTTCGTGTGTACGCCAGCGGCGACCGTTTCGGCGTGGAGCTGGGCGGGGCGTTGAAAAACGTCTACGCAATCATCGCCGGCATGGCGGTGGCAATGGGCATGGGCGAAAACACCAAGAGCATGCTGATCACCCGGGCTCTGGCGGAAATGACCCGCTTCGCGGTGAATCAGGGCGCCAACCCGATGACTTTCCTCGGTCTGGCGGGCGTGGGTGACTTGATCGTGACCTGCTCATCGCCCAAAAGCCGTAACTATCAAGTCGGGTTTGCCCTCGGCCAGGGGCTGAGCCTGGAAGAGGCGGTCAACCGTCTGGGCGAAGTGGCCGAAGGCGTGAACACCCTCAAGGTACTCAAGGCCAAGGCCCAGGAAGTGGGCGTGTACATGCCGCTGGTCGCCGGGCTGCACGCGATCCTGTTCGAAGGGCGCACGCTTGAGCAGGTGATCGGGCTGCTGATGCGCGGCGAACCGAAAACCGACGTCGACTTTATTTCCACCAGCGGCTTCAACTGAGCCCTCAACGCAACAGGAACGGAGCGAAACATGAGCGATCAAAAAGTAGAAGCCAAATACGAGTCCATCCTGCTGCGGGTGTTGTGGATGATCGTTTTTGTGCTGGTCTGGCAAGTGGCGCAATTCATCCTTGGCGCCTTGGTGCTGGTGCAGTTGATCTATCGTTTGATCTATGGCGCCCCGAGCGCCAGCCTGATGAACTTCGGCGACAGTCTGAGCCAGTTTCTGGCGCAGATCGGTCGTTTCGGCAGTTTTCACAGCGACCAGAAGCCTTGGCCGTTCGCCGATTGGCCAGCGCCGCGTACGCCGGAAGGTGAAGCGCCGCACGTCGTGGCACCCGCCCCGCATCCGGCCCGAGATGAGGAACCCAAGCTATGAAACTCTGGGTATTGCGTCATGGTGAAGCCGAGCCACACGGTTCCAAGCCCCACGATTCGGAGCGGGAACTGACTGCCAATGGTCGTGAAGAAGTACTGCGTGCCGCCGCCAACCTGATTGGTCAGCCGCTGACAGCGATTTATGCCAGTCCCTACATGCGAGCGCAGCAGACTGCGCAACTGGTAAAAGACACCTTGGGTTTCGAACCGGAGATTCGCACCGTTGAGTGGCTGACCCCGGATTTCGATCCCGACAGGGTTACCGACCAGCTGAAGTCGGTGACCAATGTGCTGCTGGTTTCTCATAATCCGCTGGTAGGGCATCTGCTCAGTTACCTGCAACATGGTGCAGGTCATCCACCGGAGAGGCTCAGCACCGCCGGCCTGGCCGAACTGGAAAGCAATGAACTGCTGATCGGGGCGATGAAGCTCAACAGCATCAAGCATCCTTAACTCAGCTTCAGGGTTCCCTACCTCCCCTGAAAAAGACCGATCACTGTGGGAGCGAGCCTGCCCGCGATGAGGGAGTGTCAGTCGCCATCAATGTAGCCTGACACGCCGCTTTCGCGAGCAGGCTCGCTCCCACAGGGGAGATCAGTGTTTGAAAAAAATTGTATGAAATAGCTAACCAAGCACTTGCTTGGTTAGCTACGCTTGCTCCACAACAAAAAAAAGGAGCGAGTCGCATGTCTGCTGCTTTCCGTTTGCCGCTGGACGTGTTCTACGAGCGTGAGGCCCGTCACCCCCGTCAACGCTTTCTGGTCCAGCCCATCGGCGGCGGACAGGTCGAGACACTGACCTGGGCCGACGTCGGTCATCAGGCCCGCTGCGCGGCGCACTGGCTGCGGTCGCGGGAACTGCCCCAGGGCAGTCACATCGCCCTGATCTCGAAAAACTGTGCGCACTGGATCATTGCTGACCTGGCGATCTGGATGGCCGGGCATGTCTCGGTGCCGCTGTACCCGAACCTTACCGCCGAGTCCGTGTCCCAAGTGCTGGAACATTCGGAAGCGGCGCTAGCCTTTATCGGCAAACTCGATGACTGGCCCGGCATGTCCCGTGGGGTCAGCCCGGACCTGGTGACCATCAGCCTGCCGTTGCATCCACCGGGCGACTTCGATTTCAGCTGGGCCGATCTGCAACACAGCACGCCGATCCAGGACGACCCGAAACCCGGCGCCGATCAACTGGCGACCATCATCTACACCTCCGGCACCACCGGCATGCCCAAAGGGGTGATGCACAGCTTCGGCACCCTGGGATTCGCCACCACCCGCGGCACGCAACTGTTCGGCCTGAGTGAGTCGGACCGACTGCTGTCTTATCTGCCTCTTTGTCATGTTGCCGAGCGAATGTTCGTCGAACTGGCGTCGATCTACACTGGACAAACCGTGTTCTTTGCCGAAAGTCTCGACACCTTCCTCGACGATCTGCGGCGCGCCCGGCCGACGGCGATGTTTGGTGTGCCGCGCATCTGGACCAAATTCCAGATGGGGGTGTACAGCAAGATTGCGGCAAAACGCCTCGACTTCCTGCTCGGCCTGCCGATCATCGGCAAGCGCGTCGGGCACAAAGTCCTCGCCGGGCTGGGGCTCGATGCCTTGCGCGTGGCGTTGTCCGGCGCCGCGCCAGTGCCGCTGACGTTGTTGCGCTGGTATCAGAAGCTTGGGCTCGACGTGCTGGAGGTCTACGGCATGACCGAAAGTTGCGGCTATTCGCACATCTGCCTGCCGGGTCAGTACAAGGAAGGCTGGATCGGCAAGCCCTGCCCGGAAGTCGAAGTACGAATCGATGAGTCGGGTGAGGTACAGGTGCGCAGCGGCGCGACCATGCTCGGGTACTTCAAGGATCCGCAGAAAACCGCCGAGACCATCACCGAGGACGGTTTCCTGCGCACCGGCGACAAAGGTGAAGAAGACGTTGAAGGCAACCTGCGCCTGACCGGGCGCCTGAAAGAAATCTTCAAGACCAGCAAAGGCAAATACGTGGCGCCGGCACCCATCGAAAATCGCTTGGCGGTGCATTCGCGTATCGAGCAGGTATGTGTGGTCGGCGACGGCTTGAGTGCGCCGCTTGGCCTGTGCGTACTGTCTGCGGTGGGGCAGCAGGACGCGGGCGGTACGGCGCGCGCCGGCTTGCATTCGAGCCTGGAGAAACTGCTGGAAGAGGTCAACGCGGCCCTTGATAAGCACGAGCGCTTGCGGCGGCTGGTGGTGGTCAAGGACAGTTGGGCCGTGGAAAACGGCTTCCTCACGCCGACCCTGAAGATCAAGCGCAATGTGATCGAAGCGGCCTATGGTGCCCGCTTCGAAGAATGGAGCGAGCGCAGCGAAGTGGTGCTGTGGCAGGATTGAGACACGAACAAAACCAACAAGGAAAATCGGCGATGAGTCTGTGGCGCACCCTTCCCAACATCGAACAGTTGAATGCTTTCCAGAAAAACACCATCGGCGAAGTGCTGGATATCCGTTTCGAAGCCGTCGATGACGATTCTTTGACCGCGAGCATGGTCATCGATCACCGCACCCATCAGCCTTACGGCTTGCTGCATGGCGGTGCCTCGGTGGTGCTGGCCGAGACCGTCGGTTCCATGGCCAGTTTCCTGTGCATCGACTCCAGCAAGTTTTACTGCGTGGGCCTGGAAATCAACGCCAACCATCTTCGCGGCCTGCGCAGTGGAAGGGTGACGGCAGTGGCCAGGCCGATCCACATCGGCCGCACGACCCATGTCTGGGATATCCGTTTGACCAGCGACGAAGGCAAGGCCAGTTGCGTCTCGCGGTTGACCATGGCGGTGGTGCCGTTGGGTGAGAATCCGCCGGCGCGCTGACCAACGAAGCCCTGTAGGAGCGAGCTTGCTCGCGATGGTCGTTAACGAAAACCCGGGGAGCCTGGTACCCCGCGGCGTTCTTGAATCCATCGCGAGCGAGCTCGCTCCTACAGTACAAGGATCGGCATTCGCATGACCGGACTGTCATCATTCCTGTCAGTTACGGTCATTGCCGCAGGACGCGGTCTTACGGACAATCAACACCTGTTTTCGCTCATGGATTTGCCGGTTATGTCGCAACAGATATTTTTCGCCCATGCCAATGGATTCCCTTCGGGCACCTACGGCAAGTTGTTCGCGGCGCTGGCGCCCGAGTATCAGGTGACGCATCTGGAGCAGCACGCCCATGACCCGCGTTTCCCGGCGGACGACAATTGGTACAACCTGGTGGATGAGCTGATCCATCACCTGCGCCAGCAAGCCGAACCGGTGTGGGGCGTCGGCCATTCCTTCGGTGGTGTGCTGCACCTGCATGCCGCGTTGCGTTGCCCCGAGCTGTATCGCGGGGTGGTGATGCTCGATTCGCCGGTATTGACCCGTGCCGATCAGTGGGTGATCCGTGCCGCCAAGCGCTTGGGCTTCATCGACAAGCTGACGCCCGCTGGCCGTACGCTGGGACGACGCGAAGAATTCGCCGACCTCGAAAGCGCCCGTCGCTATTTCGCCGGTAAAACCCTGTTTCGCGGTTTCGACCCGGACTGTTTCGATGCTTACCTGCAATACGGTTTGCAGCAGGTTGGCGACAAGCTGCGCCTGCGCTTCGATCCGGCCACGGAAATCAGCATCTATCGGGGCGTGCCCCACACCAGCCCGGGCCGTGCCCGGCAGTTGAAAGTGCCGCTGGCGGTGGTTCGCGGGCACAAGAGCAGGGTGGTGATGCGTCATCACGCCAGTTCGGTCGGGCGCATGCCGCTCGGCGAAGCCCTGACCATGCCCGGTGGTCATATGTTTCCCCTCGAACGCCCTCAGGATACTGCCGCGATGTTGAAGAACCTGTTCAGTCGCTGGGACGGTCGCCAACAGGACTGCGCATGAGCAGCGTCGTCGAAGAGGTTCGCCTGAGCCTGCCGCACATCGAGCTGGCGGCACACCTGTTCGGTCCCGAAGACGGTTTGCCGGTGATTGCCTTGCACGGCTGGCTCGACAACGCCAACAGTTTCGCCCGGCTGGCACCGAAGCTCAAAGGCCTGCGCATCATTGCCCTGGACATGGCCGGTCACGGTCATTCCGGGCATCGCCCGAGCGGCGCCGGCTACGCCATGTGGGACTACGCACACGATGTGCTGCAAGTCGCCGAACAGCTTGGCTTGCGCCGATTTGCGCTGATGGGGCATTCCATGGGGGCGATCGCTTCCTTGATCATCGCCGGTTCGCTGCCGGATCGGGTCACACATCTGGCGTTGATCGACGGCGTCATTCCTCCTACAGACAAAGGCGAAAATGCTGCCGAACGCATGGGCATGGCCCTGCAGGCGCAGCTGGATTTGCGGGAAAAACGCAAGCCGGTCTACAACACGCTCGAACGGGCCATCGAGGCGCGCATGAAGGGCTTGGTGGCGGTCAGTCGCGAAGCCGCGGAGTTACTGGCCCAGCGTGGCTTGATGCCGGTGCCGGGAGGTTACACCTGGCGCACCGACAACCGTCTCACACTGCCATCGCCGCTACGCCTGACCACTGAACAGGCCATGGCCTTCGTCCAGCGCATCAGTTGTCCTGCAAAACTGGTGGTGGCTGCCGACGGCATGCTCGCCAAACACCCCGAATTGCTGGAGCGTCTACCCTTTAGCCGTGAACAGCTGCCAGGTGGCCATCATTTGCACCTGAATGACGAGTCCGGTGCCGATCTTGTCGCAGACTGTTTCAATCGGTTTTTCGCCGTTCCTTGACTTGCGCCGGGCAACTGTCGAGGCTGGGCGGGTTGAAATGGGAGACAACCATGATAGATCTGTACACCGCTGCGACCCCGAATGGCCACAAGGTCTCTATCGTGCTCGAGGAACTCGGCTTGCCTTATACGGTGCACGCGTTGAGTTTCGACAAAAAGGAACAGAAGTCCCCGGACTTCCTCAAGATCAACCCCAACGGCCGGATTCCGGCGATTGTCGACCGCGCCAACGGCGATTTCGCCGTGTTCGAATCCGGCGCCATCCTGATTTACCTCGCTGAAATGACCGGCAAACTGTTGCCCGCCGACCCCAAGGGGCGCTCGGTGGCGTTGCAGTGGCTGATGTTCCAGATGGGCGGGATCGGCCCGATGCAGGGGCAGGCCAACGTGTTTTTCCGTTACTTCCCGGAAAAACTCCAGGGCGCCATCGACCGCTATCAACATGAAACCCGGCGCCTCTACGAAGTGCTCGATACGCGTCTGCAAGACGTTGAGTATCTTGCCGGCGAGTACAGCATTGCCGATATTGCGACGTTCCCCTGGGTGCGTGGCTACGAGTGGTCCGGTGTTCCGGTGGATGGTCTGACGGCGTTGCAGCGCTGGATGGCAACCATGGAGGCGCGGCCGGCGGTGCAGCGCGGGTTGCTGATTCCTGAACGCACCGATGACGAAAGCGTCGTCAAGGGTGCCCAGGCCATGCTGATCCGATGAGTCTATCGATGCGTTCTCTCAGTCTGCTGGCGCTGTGCAGTTTCAGTCCCTTGTTGTTTGCTGCTGATATTCCAGGCAGTCAGGACCTGCCGATCGTGCCGCGCATGGTCGATGCGCAAATCGTCGACTATCGCCCGGCGACCGAACTTGAGCGGATTTATCCCCTGGGTTCGATCCGCAAGATCAGCGGCCAGTTGCGCTTCGATGGCCAGGTCAGCGCCCGTGGCAACGCCACCTCGGTGACTTATGAACTGCCACCGGAGCATTCGGCGACGCAAGCTTTCACCGCTGCCCGCGAAGCCTTGCAGAAGCAGGACGCCCAGTTGCTGTTCTGGTGCCAGGCCCGCGATTGCGGCGAAAGCAGCCTGTGGGCCAATGAGGTGTTTGGCAACGCCAAGCTCTATGGCTCGGATAATGAGCAGGCGTACCTGCTGTTGCGTCTGGCGGCGCCGAAGGACAACACGCTGGTGGCGCTCTACAGCATCACGCGCGGCAATCGCAAAGCTTATCTGCATGTCGAACAGTTCGAGGCTGCGGCACCTCTGGGCGATTTGCGGCCGACGTCCGCGACTTTGCTGCGTGAACTCAAAAGCACTGGCGAACTCGACTTCCCCAAGCTGACCAGTGCACCCGATGACACCTGGTTGCGCTTGATCTCCCGTGGCTTGAACCTGGACACGACGCTGAGGGTCAGTGTTTCCGGTCCGACTGCCGAAGCCTGGCGTCAGGCGCTGATCGAACAGGGCGTGCGTGCCGCGCGACTGGAAACCGGTAGCATCGAAGGCTCTGGCCTGCACATCCAACTGTTGCGATAAGCTTTATCGGGCGAACGCGTATCGAAGCGTTCGCCTACTCTTTTGCTGACTGATTTATTCGAGATTTCAAATGATCAATAACGATCGGCTGTTGGTGCAGATCCTGCTCCTGGTGCTGTTTGGCGCGAGCTTCTGGGTGATGGCACCGTTCTGGTCGGCGCTATTCTGGGGGGCGGTGCTGGCGTTCGCCAGTTGGCCGCTGATGCGCCTGCTGACCCGCTGGCTCAATGGTCGCGAGTCCCTGGCGGCAGCAGTGTTGACCGTGGGCTGGATGGTGCTGGTGGCGGCGCCACTGGTGTGGCTGGGATTCAACCTGGCGGATCATGTACGTGATGCCGTGGCGTTCATCAAGGATGTGCAGATGGATGGCCTGCCGGAAGCGCCGGACTGGCTGGGCGGTATTCCGTTGGTGGGCGGGCGTCTGATGGGGATCTGGAACAGCATCGACCAGCAGGGTGCGGCGATGATGGTGTCACTCAAGCCCTATTTCGGGCAGGTCGGTAACTGGTTGCTGGCGCGCAGTGCGCAGATCGGCGGCGGCATTCTCGAACTGACCTTGAGCATTGTCTTCGTGTTCTTTTTCTATCGTGACGGGCCACGGTTGGCGGCGTTTGTTCATAGCCTGCTGGAGCGCCTGATCGGCAAGCGTGCAGGGTACTACATCGAACTGGTGGCGGGCACGGTGCAGCGCGTCGTTAACGGGGTGATCGGCACGGCGGCGGCCCAGGCGGTATTGGCGTTGACCGGGTTCCTGATTGCCGGGGTGCCGGGGGCGCTGGTACTCGGTATCGTGACGTTCCTGCTCAGCCTGATTCCCATGGGGCCGCCGCTGGTGTGGATTCCGGCCACGGCCTGGCTGGTCTGGCAAGGCGAGTACGGGATGGCGGTGTTCCTCGGGATCTGGGGCACATTCATCATCAGCGGCGTGGACAACGTGCTCAAGCCGTACCTGATCAGTCGCGGCGGGAACTTGCCGTTGGTGATCGTGCTGCTGGGGGTGTTTGGCGGTTTGATCGCGTTCGGTTTCATCGGATTGTTCATCGGTCCGACGTTGCTGGCGGTGGCGTACAGTTTGTTGACCGACTGGAGCAAGAGTCAGGCCCGGGTCGAAGACCGTCGCTGATTCGAGGAGGGATTGCGAGAGGGCAGGAATACAGACTCGCGTTGGTCCGGCGGACGGATGATGGGGACCGTCAGACCAACGCCAGGCTGTAAAAGCGGCTCGGGCTTCCTTGCCCGAGTCGTGTAGCGGGGTCAATCAGAACTTGGCTTCGGCATCCAGTTGCAGGGTGTTGATGTCCGAATCCTTGAGGGTGGCGTTGGTGTAGTCGGAGTTCGCCATGAAGTACGTCGCACCCAGGGTGAAGTTCTTGTCCAGCTCGTAGCTCACTTTCAGCTTGCTGCCGCGCGAACCGGTGAAGCCGTTGGCGAAGTCGGAGTCGGTGAACGCACCCACAACGGCGTTACGCTGTACATCGCGGTAGTTGTAATCCAGACCGAAGCCATAGACCTTGGTTTTGACACCGGCCAACCAGCCCATGTCCTGGTCGTTGCTGGCATCGTCGTTGTTGACGACTTGACCGTACAACGACAGCGGCATTGGCAGGCCGCCGATGTCGATCTGACCAAAGCCTTCGTACAGTTTGAACTGCTCGCCCGGGCTGTTGCCATTGACGGCCAGTGCGCATGGCGCGGTGACGGTGCCGGAGGTAGGGCAGGCGCTGTCCTGGTCGTTGTCGTAGGCGTAGATGCTGCCACCCAACGTCATTTTCAGGTTGTCGGTGATGGCGAAGCGTGCGCCCAACTGGCCGGCGTAAAGACGCAGGTCGTGCTTGAACTGCACGCCTTCGCCGTCGACGTTGTCCTTGAGGGTGTAGTGACCGGCGCTACCGAACAACTCGGTGGAGCCGCCCAACGGGTATTTGTAAGTGACTGCCAGACCTTCCGGGTTGATGTCGCTATCCCAGATGATGTCGCCCATGCTTACCCATGGTTGTGGCATCTTGCCGCCGATCAGGTGCAGATTCTTGATGGCGTCGGGGTGGTAATCCACGTAACCCTGGTCCAGCCAGATCTGCTTCTTGTCGAAGTAGTTGTTCAGGTCCTGGTTGGTGGAGCGGGCGTCGTCGCTGCTGCCGGTAGCGATACGGATACCGGTGTCGACCTGGGAGTTGATCTCCGTGTAGGCACCCAGACGGGCACGAATGCGTTGGCGATCCGAGTCTTTGTTATTGGAGACGCCGTCGTTCTTGATGGTTTCCTGACGGAAACGCACGTCGCCCTTGAATTGGGTCTTGGCAGCCCAGGCCAGTTTCTGGTCGAAGGTGCTCAGTTCGTTGGTTTTCTTCGCGGTGGCCGCGATCTGCTCGTTGGTCTCTTGCTGAGCCTGGCGGGCGATTTGCTGTTCTTTCTGATCCCTGGCCAGCTCGGCTTGCAGTTCGCTGTACTGCGCGTTGGTAATCGAGCCGTTAGCCTTGAGCATGTCGAGCAGTTTGGCGTCGACTGCGGCGCTGGCAGGAACACTCATGGCCAGCAACAGACCACCACACAGGGCTGCCGCAGTTTTCGTGGAAGCAAGACGCATATCAATCTCCGAAGATGAGAGTGGATGACTGAGCCATCCCGGGCACAACCGACCATTGATGGACGGAAAACAGTGGCCGGGCTATAACCCGGCGCTCTAAAAACAGGCGCCAGTATCGCGACGGTTTATGACAGGGCGGTGGCAATGTGATGGCATGTCGATGACGATACGAAGTCTTCGCGAACTATTGAGCTAGAGCGCTGTCGTCGATTTGATCGTGTGCAATGGATGGCGATGCGCGATACTCGCGAGGCTTTCACGCCATGAATGAGTGAGGATGGTGATGCCGTTGCAACGCCTGCAAAGTCTGTCCGAAATCGTCCCGCACACGTGGGACGCCCTGGTGCCCGAGAATCAGCCGTTTCTGTGCCACGCATTCCTCAGCGCGCTGGAGGACAGTGGTAGCGTCGGTCCCCATTCCGGTTGGCAGCCTGAACATTTGCTGCATGTCGAAGGCGATCGACTGATCGCCGCACTGCCCAGCTACCGTAAATGGCATTCCTACGGTGAGTACGTGTTCGATCACGCCTGGGCTGATGCCTGTGAGCGTGCCGGTATCGATTACTACCCCAAACTCTTGACCGCCGTGCCATTCAGCCCGGTCAGCGGCCCGCGTTTGCTGGCAGCCAGCGTCGAGGACGGCTTCGAACTGTTGAAAAGCCTGCCGGGCTATCTGGAGATCGAACAACTCTCCAGTGCCCACATCAACTTCACCGACCCGTTCACCGATGCGGCATTGGCCGAACAACCGGGTTGGTTGCAACGCATCGGCTGTCAGTACCATTGGCAGAATCGCGACTATCGGGACTTCCAGGATTTCCTCGACGCCCTGAGTTCGCGCAAACGCAAACAGATGCGCAAGGAGCGCGAGCAAGTGGCGGGGCAGGGCTTCGAATTCGAATGGCTTGAAGGTCGGCAACTGACCCAGGCACAGTGGGATTTTGTCTATGCCTGCTACGCCAATACCTACGCGGTGCGTCGGCAAAGGCCTTACCTGACGCGAGCGTTTTTCAGCTTGCTGGCCGAGCGCATGCCGCACTCGATTCGCGTGGTATTGGCCAAACAAGGTTCACGGCCGGTGGCGATGGCGTTCAGTCTGGTGGGGGGAGACAGTTTTTACGGTCGTTACTGGGGGAGTCTGGCGGAGTTCGACCGCCTGCACTTCGAAACCTGTTTCTACCAGGGCATGGACTATGCGATTGCCAACGGCTTCCAGCGCTTCGATGCCGGCGCCCAGGGTGAGCATAAATTGATCCGCGGGTTTGAACCGGTGATCACCCATTCCTGGCATTACCTGCGCCACCCCGGGCTGAAGGCCGCAGTCAAGGACTTCCTGCATCAGGAACGGGTTGGGGTGCTGGCGTATGCCGAGGATGCGCGGACGGCGTTGCCCTATCGGCAGGAGTGATCGGGGATCACTAACCCTGTGGGAGCGAGCCTGCTCGCGAAGACGAAGTGTCAGAAAACAAATTTGTCAGATGATACACCACCTTCGCGAGCAGGCTCGCTCCCACAGGTTTTATGTGAACTCCGAATCTAGTCGATTCCGACAAACCCACCTGTCTGGTGCTGCCATAACCGCGCATACAAACCGCCATGGGCCAGCAGTTCGGCGTGGCTGCCGGTTTCGGCGATCTTGCCGTTTTCCAGCACCACCAGGCGGTCCATGCGGGCGATGGTCGAGAGCCGGTGGGCGATGGCGATCACGGTTTTGCCCTGCATCAGGGTTTCCAGGCTTTCCTGGATCGCCGCTTCCACTTCCGAATCCAGTGCCGACGTGGCTTCGTCCATGATCAGGATCGGCGCGTCCTTGAGCAACACGCGGGCAATGGCGATCCGCTGACGCTGGCCGCCGGAGAGTTTCACCCCGCGTTCACCGACGTGAGCATCGAAGCCGGTGCGGCCTTCGGCGTCCGACAGGGTAGGAATGAAACCATCGGCCCGCGCCTTGTGCACCGCTTCCCAGAGTTCGGTGTCGGTGGCGTCGGGTTTGCCATACAGCAGATTGTCGCGGATCGAGCGATGCAGCAGGGACGTATCCTGGGTGATCATGCCAATACGTTCGCGCAAGCTTTCCTGGCTGACGTCGGCAATGTTCTGGCCATCGATGAGTATTTTCCCGCCCTCCACGTCGTACAGGCGCAGCAGCAGGTTGACCAGCGTCGACTTGCCGGCGCCGGATGGACCGATCAGGCCGATCTTTTCACCGGGTTTGATCGTCAGGTTGAGCCCGCCGATGATCCCGCTCTGCTTGCCGTAGTGGAAGTCCACGTCCTCGAAACGCACTTCGCCACGGGCCACGGCCAAGGGTTGGGCCTGGTCGCGGTCAGTGACGCTGACCGGTTGCGAGATGCTCTGCAAACCGTCCTGAACCATGCCGATGTTTTCGAAGATGCCGGTCACCACCCACATGATCCAGCCGGACATGTTGACGATCCGGATCACCAACCCGGTGGCCAGGGCGATCGCGCCCACGGTGATCAGCGATTGCGTCCACAGCCACAGCGCCAGCCCGGTGGTGCAGACGATCAACAGGCCGTTCATGCTGGTAATGACCACATCCATGCTGGTGACGACACGACCGGCGAGCTGGGCTTTTTCGGTTTGTTCCTTGATCGCTTCGCGGGCGTACTGTTGTTCGAAGTTGGTGTGGGCAAACAGCTTCAGGGTGGTGATGTTGGTGTAGCCATCGACGATCCGCCCCATGAGTTTGGAGCGCGCATCGGAGGCAACCACCGAGCGATCCTTGACCCGTGGTACGAAGTAGTAGAGGGCGCTGATAAAGGCGACGATCCAGGTCAGCAACGGGATCATCAGGCGCCAGTCGGCTTCGGCGAACAGCACCAGCGAACTGATGGCGTAGATCAGCACGTGCCACAGCGCATCCACCGCTTGCACCGCTGAATCGCGTAGGGAGTTGCCGGTTTGCATGATGCGTTGGGCGATGCGTCCGGCGAAGTCGTTCTGGAAAAAATTCAGGCTCTGCTTGAGCACGTAACTGTGGTTTTGCCAGCGGATCAGGCTGGTCATGCTGGGGCTCAGGGTCTGGTGCACCAGCAAGTCATGCAGGCCGACGAACACCGGGCGCAGGATCAGCGCCACCACCACCATCCAGGCCAGTTCAACGCCGTGTTCCTTGAAAAAGTCGGCGTTTGGAGTGCCCTGGGCCAGGTCGATGATGCGACTCAGGTAGCTGAACAGTGCCACTTCAATCAGCGCGCCGAACAGACCGACGATCAGCAGGGCAACGAAACTCGGCCAAACCTGCTTGAGGTAATAGGTATAGAAAGGCAGGACCCGGTCCGGCGGTGCGGCAGTCGGGGCGTCGCGAAAGATGTCGATCAGTTTTTCAAAACGGCGATAAAGCATCGGTTTTTCACCCGCGAACGGGTACTCCTTCAACGGTTTGAGCGTTGCCGGTCAAACCGGCAAACGCTCGGACATCCCTGGCCAGCTTAGTCTCAGTCGATGCGCTTGGCCGACTTGATGAACACCGGGTCGGCCGGTACATCCTTCATGCCGCCGCGCACGGTGGTTGGCGAGTTGACGATGATATCGACCACATCCATGCCCTTGACCACTTTGCCGAACACCGCGTAGCCGTCACCCTGGTCAAGGAAATCGTTGTCCTTGACGTTGATGAAGAACTGACTGGTGGCCGAATCCGGCACCGAAGTGCGCGCCATGGACAAGGTGCCACGAACGTTGACCAGGCCGTTCTTGTGCTCGTTCTTGATCGGCGCCTTGGTTTCCTTTTGCTGCATTTGTTGGGTGAACCCGCCGCCCTGGACCATGAAGCCCGGAATCACGCGGTGGAAAATCGTGTTGTTGTAGAAGCCGCTGTCCACGTACTCAAGGAAATTCTTGGTACTGATCGGGGCCTTGACCGGGTCCAGTTCGATTTCGATCTGGCCGTTGGTGGTTTCCAGCAGCACATGCGGCGCCTTGGCAGGCGTTGCCGCCATCAGGTTGGCGGCAAACAGAACGGAGCCGGCGGCGAGGGCGATTTTTTTCAGCATGGGTCAGTGATCCTGAGTGTGGTGGTATCGACTGCGGTGAGAAACTCGAGCAGTGTCTGGTTGAAGCGTTCGGGCTGGTCCAGCGGGGTGGCGTGACGGGAGTCGGCAATCACGACCAGCCGCGCATCGGGCAGCAGTTTTACGTAGTTTTCCTTCAGTGCGACCGGTGTGTAATCACGGTCGGCGCTGACGACGAGGGTTGGACAGGACACTTTCGAAAGTCGTTCCTGAACTCCCCAGCCAACGATTGCATCGAAGCTGGCGAGATAAGCATGTTTGTCGTTTTTTGCCCAGCGTTCGGCCATTTTTTGTCGCAAATCCGCCTGATCTGGCTTGGGGAACAACTTGCCACCCAAGGCCTTGCCAATGGTGCGCAGGCTGAGGACGCGCATCAGGCTCCAGCGTTTGAACCACTGCCAGTAGTCGTCACGGCTGCGCAGTTTGACCTCGGGCGCGCTGTTGACGATGCACAGGCTCTTGAGCAGATGCGGCTGATCCACAGCCAGTTGAAAACCGATCATGCCGCCCATGGACAGGCCCACAAAATGGGTCGGCCCGAGGTTCAAATGCTCGATCAGTGCGACCAGGTCTGCGCTGAAACCGGCGATGCTGTAGCGCTCGCGGGGTTTGTCGGAGCGCCCGTGACCGCGCACATCGGGAACGATCACCCTATAGCGCGTGGCCAGTGCGGGGATCTGTTTTTCCCAGTCCAGCGTGCTGGAGCCCAAGCCGTGGACCAGTAGCAACGGCGTGCCGTGGCCATATTCCTCATAGTGCAGGTTACAACCTTCGTGTTCGAAATAGGCCATGGGTACACTCCGTGTCAGGCTTGTTCAGGGGCCGCGAAAGGTGCGTCCAGCGGCGCGGTGTCGAAAGTGCGCAGCAGTTCGATGAGGATCTGTGTGGCCGGCCCCAGTGGTTTGTCCTTGTTCGAATACAGGTAAAAACTCGGGTTGCGGCTACCGCCCTGATCCAACGGTAGCAGCTTGAGCGTACCTTCTCGCAGTTCCCGTTCGATCATGTGCCGCGGCAACCAGGCAAACCCCAGGCCACTGCTGACGAAGGTCGCGGCGGTGGCCAGGCTGCCGACGGTCCAGCGTTGTTCGGCGCCGAGCCAGCCGACGTCCCGTGGTTGCTGGCGACCGGAGTCGCGGATAACCACTTGCATCTGGCTTTCCAGGTCCTGGAAATTCAGCTCGCGGTTGAGTCGGTGCAGGGAGTGTTCCGGATGGGCGACCGCCACGAATTCGACATCGCTCAACTCCGCCCCCAGGTAACCGGGAATGCTGAAGCCGGTGATGGCCAGGTCGGCCACGCCTTCGAGCAGCACTTCTTCCACACCCGACAACACCTCTTCGCGCAGCCGCACCCGGCAGCCACGGCTTTGCGGCATGAACGCGGTCAGCGCACGGACGATGCGGGCGCTGGGGTAGGCGGCGTCGACCACCAGACGCACTTCGGCTTCCCAGCCTTGTTCCATGTGGTGGGCCAGATCTTCCAGCTGGCTGGCCTGTTTCACCAGTTGCCGGGACCGGCGCAACAGCACGCCACCGGCTTCGGTAAGCACCGCTTTGCGCCCGTCGATGCGCAGCAGTGGCACGCCGAGCTGGTCCTGCATGCGCGCCACGGTGTAGCTGACTGACGATTGCGAGCGGTGCAGCGCTTCGGCGGCCTGGGCGAAACCTCCGTGGTCGACCACGGCCTGAAGCGTTCGCCATTGATCAAGGGTCACGCGGGGCGCTTTCATGATGGGCTCCTATTGTCCTAAGCTGCGCAGTTCTTATTGGAGACTGCTGAATGAAAAAAATCGTTTGTGTCCTGCTGGCGATGTTGCCGCTGACTGCGTTTGCTTATCCGATCGATGTACAAAAAGAACTCAATGGGTTGAAGATCGACTACACCACCTACGCCTCCGATTACGATCTGGGCTCGATCACCCTGAACAACTACGGTGATACCGCTGCCGAGTGCGCGGTGGTGTTTCGCAATGGCCCGGAATCGCCCAAGACCCGCAGGGTCAATCTGGATGCCGGCAAAAGCGCCGACCTCTCAGCCAAGTTCAATCGCAAAATCATCAAGCTGTACATCAGCATGACCTGCAAGCCGAAATGACCCTCAGCGGAGCAGGCCCATCGGCCATGCTCCGCTTATAAACGAATTTATTGATCGGTTATAGCAGTTATTTGCGCTTTTTGATCGATACGACACTGTTTAACCTTCACTCCATCGCCTTACAGCATTCTCAGATGGAGCCTACATCCCATGTCCCGCGTTCTGATCATCGAAAGCAGTGCCCGCCAGCAAGACTCAGTTTCCCGTCAACTGACCCAGACCTTCATCAACCAATGGAAAGCCGCGCACCCGAACGATCAAATCACCGTTCGTGACCTGGCCGTCAACCCGGTGCCACACCTGGACATCAACCTGCTGGGCGGCTGGATGAAACCCGCCGATCAGCGCAGCGACCTCGAACAGCTGTCCCTGGAACGCTCCAACCAATTGACCGACGAACTGCTGGCCGCCGACGTGCTGGTGATGGCCGCACCCATGTATAACTTCGCCATTCCGAGCACCCTCAAAGCCTGGCTTGACCATGTGCTGCGTGCCGGCGTGACCTTCAAGTACACCGAAACCGGTCCCCAGGGTTTGCTCAGCGGCAAGCGTGCCTACGTCCTGACTGCTCGCGGCGGCATCCACGCCGGCGCCCCGTCGGATCACCAGGAACCGTACCTGCGTCAGGTCATGGGCTTCATCGGCATCCACGACGTCACGTTCATTCACGCCGAAGGCATGAACCTGGGCGGCGGCTTCCAGGAGAAAGGTCTGAACCAGGCGAACGCCCGGCTTTCGCAAGTTGCCTGACCGGTTAATCGCCAGATAATCGCTGGATGGTCTAGTGACCTGGCGCAACCCTTCAAGCCTGTACGCGCATCGAACCTCCCTTTGCACTTATTGCTCCTGAGTGCCGTAGCCCGATTGAACGCATTTGCGAGATCGGGCTTTTTTTTGCCCGCTATTTTCTGATTGCACACAAACCCCTTGTGGGAGCGAGCCTGCTCGCGAATGCGGTGGGTCAGACAACAATGATGTCGACTGACACTCCCGCCTCGCGAGCAGGCTCGCTCCCACAGAGATTTGTATGCTGTCTGACGATTCGCAGTGAATGACAAAACCCGTTATCTTCGCCGCCATTCGAAACGAGGCGAGCATGGGCTATCTACTTTTTGTCACGCTGATCCAGGCGTTTTCCTTCAGTTTGATCGGCGAGTACCTGGCTGGCCATGTCGACAGTTACTTCGCGGTACTGGTGCGGGTATTGCTGGCGGGGCTGGTGTTTATTCCACTGACGCGCTGGCGTTCGGTGGAACCGGTTTTCATGCGTGGCATGTTGCTGATCGGCGCGTTGCAGTTTGGCGTGACTTACGTCTGCCTGTACTTGAGCTTCCGCGTGCTGACGGTCCCGGAAGTGTTGCTGTTCACTATTCTCACACCGTTGCACGTGACCCTGATCGAAGACGCGTTGAACCGCCGGTTCAATCCCTGGGCGTTGATCGCGGCGCTGGTGGCGGTGGCGGGCGCGGCAGTGATTCGCTTTGATCGCATCAACCCGGATTTCTTCATGGGGTTCCTGCTGCTGCAGCTGGCCAACTTCACCTATGCCGCCGGACAAGTGCTCTATAAGCACCTGGTCGCACGGCATCCGAGCGACCTGCCGCATTACCGGCGCTTCGGCTATTTCTACCTGGGTGCGCTGGCGGTAGCGTTGCCGGCGTTCCTGCTGTTCGGCAAACAAAACTTCCTGCCTGAAGCACCGTTGCAATGGGGCGTGCTGCTGTTCCTCGGCCTGGTCTCGACGGCGCTGGGGCTGTATTGGTGGAACAAAGGCGCGTGCCTGGTCAATGGCGGGACGCTGGCGGTGATGAACAACCTGCACGTGCCGGTGGGATTGCTGGTCAATCTGCTGATCTGGAACCAGCATGAAGAGTTGGGACGGTTGCTGCTGGGCGGGTCGGTGATATTGATGGCGGTGTGGATCAGTCGGTTGGGTATACGCCAACCTGCAGTCGCACACTAAGCCCTTGTGGGAGCGACCTGCTCGCGAAGACGGAGTGTCAGATAACAGATATGTCGACTGATGCACCGTCTTCGCGAGCAGGCTCGCTCCCACAAGGAGATCGTGGGGTTACATGATGTGTTTTTCCGGCTCGGGGATATGGCTCGCACCCAACACCGCCGGTAACAGCCCGGCCCTTAGATCCGTACCGCTGGGCTGCTGATAGAGGCTTAAGCCGAACTCCGGCAGCACCGCCAGCAAGTAATCGAAAATATCCCCCTGGATCCGCTCGTAATCGGCCCACGCCGTGGTGCGGGTGAAGCAGTAGATTTCCAGCGGGATGCCCTGGGCCGTGGTCTGCATCTGCCGAACCATGCAGGTCATGTTCGGCTGAACCTCGGGATGGCTTTTCAGATACGCCAGCGCGTAGGCGCGGAATGTTCCGATATTGGTCATCCGTCGACGGTTGGCCGACATGGCCGCGACATTGCCCTGGGCTTCATTCCAGGCCTTGAGTTCAGCCTGCTTGCGGCTGATGTAGTCAGTCAGCAGATGCACCTGGGACAGTTTCTGCTCTTCATCATCGCGAATGAAGCGCACGCCGCTGGCGTCGATGAACAGGCTGCGCTTGATCCGGCGGCCACCGGACTGCTGCATGCCGCGCCAGTTCTTGAACGACTCGGACATCAGGCGCCAGGTCGGGATCGAAACGATGGTCTTGTCGAAGTTCTGCACCTTGACCGTGTGCAGGGTGATGTCCACCACATCGCCATCGGCGCCGACCTGCGGCATCTCGATCCAGTCGCCGACCCGCAGCATGTCATTGCTGGTCAGCTGCACGCTGGCGACAAACGACAGCAAGGTGTCCTTGTAGACCAACAGAATCACTGCCGACATGGCGCCAAGACCCGACAGCAGCAACAGCGGCGAACGGTCGATCAGCGTGGCGACGATGATGATTGCGCCGAACACGTACAAGACCATTTTTGCCAGTTGCACGTAGCCCTTGATCGAGCGGGTGCGGGCGTGTTCGGTGCGGGCATAGATGTCGAGCAAGGCGTTGAGCAGGGCACTGATGGACAGCACCAGGAACAGAATGGTGAAGGCCAGTGCCACGTTGCCGAGAAAAACCATCGCGGTTTTACTCAGCTCCGGCACCAGGTGCAGGCCGAACTGGATCACCAGTGACGGCGTCATTTGTGCCAGGCGCTGGAAGACCTTGTTGTGGCGAAAGTCGTTGATCCAGTGCAGGGCAGGCTGGCGACCGAGCATTCGGCTGGCATGCAGGATCAGGTAGCGTGCCACTCGTCCGAGCACCAGGGCGATCACCAGCAACAGTACCAGGGCCAGGCTGGCGTGCAGGAGAGGGTGCTGATCAAGGGCACCCCAAAGGTCTTGGGCGTTGAGCCAGAGCTGTTTGATATCCATGGGAGAAACGATTCTTCTGTAAGACGCGACGGGCAATTAGAGCATTTAAGACGCTTTGTATTACGTTTGGGGACAAATCAGGCAACAAAAAAGCCACTGTTTGCGGTCGATTGCATAAAGAAACTCGGCCTTCGCGCTCGAAACCGTTACCCTATGCAGCTGATTTTTTGCATTTCTTCGAGGTAGCACCCGTGTTTTCCGAATTCGCCCTGCACGAACGCCTGCTCAAAGCCGTGGCCGAACTGAAATTTGTCGAGCCGACGCCTGTGCAAGCAGCGGCTATTCCGCTGGCGCTCCAAGGGCGTGACCTGCGGGTGACGGCGCAAACCGGCAGCGGCAAGACCGCCGCTTTCGTCTTGCCGATCCTCAACCGCCTGATCGGCCCGGCCAAGATCCGTGTCAGCATCAAGACCCTGATCCTGCTGCCGACCCGCGAACTGGCCCAGCAGACCTTGAAAGAAGTTGAACGCTTCTCGCAGTTCACCTTCATCAAGTCCGGCCTGATCACCGGCGGCGAAGACTTCAAGGTCCAGGCTGCCATGCTGCGCAAGGTGCCGGACATCCTGATCGGTACGCCGGGCCGGATGATCGAGCAACTGAACGCCGGCAACCTCGACCTCAAGGAAGTCGAAGTGCTGGTGCTCGACGAAGCCGACCGCATGCTCGACATGGGGTTCGCCGAAGACGTACAGCGTCTGGTAGACGAGTGCACCAACCGCCAGCAGACCATGCTGTTCTCCGCCACCACCGGTGGTTCGGGCCTGCGCGAGATGGTCGCCAAGGTCCTGAACAACCCTGAGCACTTGCAGCTCAACGCGGTCAGCCAGTTGAACGAAACCACCCGTCAGCAAATCATCACCGCTGACCACAACCAGCACAAAGAACAGATCGTCAATTGGCTGCTGGCCAACGAGACTTATCAGAAGGCCATCGTCTTCACCAACACCCGGGCCATGGCCGACCGTATCTACGGCCGCCTGGTGGCACAGGAATACAAGGCGTTCGTCCTGCACGGTGACAAGGACCAGAAGGATCGCAAGCTGGCGATCGACCGTCTGAAGCAGGGCGGGGTGAAAATCCTCGTGGCGACCGACGTTGCCGCTCGCGGCCTGGACGTCGACGGCCTGGACCTGGTGATCAACTTCGACATGCCGCGCAGCGGCGACGAATACGTACACCGTATCGGTCGTACCGGTCGTGCCGGCAACGATGGCCTGGCCATCTCGCTGATCTGCCACGGCGACTGGAACCTGATGTCGAGCATCGAGCGCTACCTCAAGCAGAGCTTCGAGCGCCGTACCATCAAGGAAGTCAAAGGCACCTACGGCGGACCGAAAAAGGTCAAGGCCTCGGGCAAGGCTGTCGGCGTGAAGAAGAAAAAGACCGACGCCAAGGGCGACAAGAAAAAAGTCGCCGCCAAGACCCCGACCAAGCGCAAGAGCGTCAATCGACCGAAGAGCGATTCCCTGGTCAGCAAGGACGGCATGGCTCCGCTCAAGCGCCGCAAGCCAGAGGCCCCGGCTGCTGAATAAGCGCTTTGGCTGAACAAAAAATGCCCGTATCGTCAGATACGGGCATTTTTGTTTAGATGTCACATAGTCCTGAGGAAGTGATTTTCCATGCTGGTGATTTCCAACAACGTGCAGATACCGGATGCCGAGATCGAGTTGACCGCCATTCGCGCCCAGGGCGCCGGTGGGCAGAACGTCAACAAGGTTTCCAGCGCCGTGCACTTGCGCTTCGACATACCGGCCTCGTCCTTGCCCGAGTTCTACAAGGAGCGGCTGTTGGCGCTGCGCGACAGTCGCATCACCAGCGAAGGCGTGTTGATCATCAAGGCCCAGCAATACCGCACCCAAGAACAGAACCGTGCCGATGCGCTGGAGCGTTTGACCGAACTGATCCTGAGCGCCACCAAGGTCGAGAAGAAACGCCGCCCGACCAAACCAACCCTCGGTTCGAAGACCCGCAGGCTTGAATCCAAAAGCAAACGCGGCAACATCAAGGCCGGGCGCGGCAAGGTGGATTTCTAGCGGGTTTCCCGTGTCTGGCGATGTTTCGGTGCCTGCCGGTACAGGTAGATGCAGAGCATCAAACTGCTGAGGGCGGCCAGTGCGGCGAACAGGAAGATCGACGCAAAACCGAACCCCGCCGCCACCGCGCCGGCCAATGGCCCGGTGATCCCCAGTGACAAGTCAATGAACAGTGAATAAGCGCCGACCGCCGCGCCTCGACTGGAGGCAGGCACCAGGTTGACCGCTTCAACTCCCAGCGCCGGAAACACCAGCGAGAAGCCGAAACCGCTCAGCGCGGCACCCGCCAGCGCCCAATGAGCATCCGGAGCCAGCCACAGCAGCAACAGGCCCAGGGTTTCCACCGAGAGGCAGGCAATCGCCACGCGAAAGCCACCCAGGCGATTGATCAGGTTACCGAACAACAGCCGCGCACCGATGAAGCTGGCACCGAACAGGCTCAGGCACAGCACCGCGTTATCCCAGTGTTGGGTGGCGTAATACAGGGTGATAAATGTAGCGATGGTGCCGAAACCGATGGAGCCCAACGCCAGGCCGCAGCCGTGGGGCAGTACCCGCCCGAGTACGTGCATGAACGGCAGGCGTTCACCGACCACGATCGGTGCGGCGGTTTTCGGCCAGGCCAGTACCAGGCCGAAAGCCGCCAGCAGCACAATGCTCACACCCATGCTCCACAAGCCCAACTGACTGACCAGCCACACACCCAGCGGCGCGCCGACCGCCAGTGCGCCGTAACTGGCGATGCCGTTCCAGGAGATGACCTTGGCGGTGTTCGCCGCGCCGACCCGGCCGATGCCCCAGCCAATGGAGCCGGAGCCCACCAGGCTTTCCGCGCTGCCGAGCACCAGGCGACCGATGAACAGGCTGATCAGGCTCAGCATCGGCAGGCTTTGGGTCCAGGCCGAAATCAGCATGAACACGCCGCTCAAGCCGCAACCGGCCAGGCCATACATCACCGCCAGTTTACTGCCCTTGTTGTCGATGATTTTCCCGGCGTAGGGACGGCTGAGCAGGGTGGCCAGGTATTGCACGCTGATCACGAGCCCCGCAATCACTGCGCCGAAGCCCAGATCGCTGTGGACGTACCCGGGCAGTACCGCCAGGGGAATGCCGATATTCAGGTAGCCGATAAAGGTGAACAGGACGATGGAAACAACTTGCAGCGTGACCGCCAGGGGGCGCTGGTTTTCAGACATGGGTAAAGGTCCACGGAGAAGCAGGATTAGATAGGCTGCTTATGATAACGGTGCTAGCGTTCGTGGGTTGTGAAAAAGTAAAACTATTTGCCGGGCGGGGCCGTCAGGGCTTGGCAGGCGCCACCAGTTGCGTGGTGACCAAAGCGGCCAACGCATTTTCCTCGCTGCCGAAACGGGCGAGCAAAGCGGCTTGTTTCTCGGGGGAGAGGCGATTCCAGATCTCGATCATTTTCTCGGCGGTGCCGATCAGAACGCTGGCCACCTGCTGTTCATTGAAAGTTTCGCTGAATTCATCGGTCATGGGGCTGGGCTCACGGTTCAGGCAGTGTGGAAAGCGCATGTTAGCGCTTTCCACACGGTCTGTACGGCGGGTGTTTCAGTCTTCGCTGTCAGCCTGGCGGCTGCCAGTGGCTTCTTTCGGCTCGGGCTGTTGGGCACCGGCTTGTTGCGTGGTCGTCTGCTCAGGTTCGTGCAGGCTTGGGAAGGGGAGATTAGGAATCTCGTGCATAGTCGCGCTCCTCGCTAAGTCTGTTGATAGATCTGGTAGATCCGCGCTTTTGAAAAAGCCTGCGCAGGATACAGCACGAGAAATGACAAACAGACTTTTATATCCATTTGTTTCGACGAATGGGGTTGTCTAGACAGGTAAGGAGTAGTGGCACAAAAACAACTGTGGGAGCGAGCCTGCTCGCGAAGGAGGCGTGACAGTCGAGGTGTATGTTGACTGACACACCGCTTTCGCGAGCAGGCTCGCTCCCACAGGGGGCTACAAAGTTCTGTAGGTTATTTGCAGACCTTGGCGATGGCTTCGGCCAGCAGATCCAGGCGCGTCGCATCAATCCCGGCCACGTTCGCCCGACCTGTGCCGACCATGTAAACGCTGTGATGATCGCGCAGCTGTTTGACCTGATCAGGCGTCAACCCGGTGTAGGAAAACATCCCGCGTTGTACACCAATGTGCGCAAAGCGCTCACGCAAACCATGCGGCTCCAGTGCCTCCACCAGACCGCTGCGCAGTTGGGCAATCCGCAAGCGCATGGCTTCCACTTCGTCGGCCCAGAGTTGTTTCAATTCCGGATCGCCGAGGATGGTCGCCACCACGGCGGCACCATGATCCGGCGGTGTCGACCACAGGTTGCGGGCGATGTTGGCCAGTTGGCTGCGAATGTCCACCAGCTTGTCTGCGGTTTTCGCGCAGACAATCAGCGCACCGGTGCGGTCGCGGTACAGGCCGAAGTTTTTCGAGCAGGAACTGGTAATCAGCACTTCCGGCAACTCGGCGGCGAACAGCCGGGTCGACCAGGCGTCCTGTTCCAGGCCATCGCCAAAGCCCTGGTAGGCGAAGTCGATCAGCGGCAGCAGTTCACGCCGACGCACCACCTCCAGCACCCGACGCCAGTCGTCATGGGACAGATCGAAACCGGTCGGGTTGTGGCAGCAGGCATGCAGCAACACCACATCGCCCTTGGGCGCTTCATTGAGCACGGCGAGCATCGCCTCGACGTCGAGACGGTTGTCGCTGCCCACGTACGGGTAGTGACTGACCTTGACCCCGGCCGTGGCGAAAATGGTTTCGTGGATCGGCCAGGTCGGATTGCTCAGCCACACACCACGGCCCGGCAGGCATTGGGCGATAAAGTCCGCACTCAAGCGCAACGCACCGGTGCCACCCGGTGTCTGGGTGGCGCCGGCGCGTTTTTCGCTGATCAGCCTTGAGTCGGCGCCGAGCACCAACTCACTGATGGCTTTGCCGAACGCCGGCTCACCGTGACCGCCAATGTAGGTCTTGGTGGTCTGACGATCCACCAGTCGCGTCTCAGCCAGTTTCACCGATTGCGGAATTGGCGTCAGGCCTTGGGCGTCCTTGTAGACACCCACGCCAAGGTCGAACTTGCGCGGGTTCGGGTCTTGCGCATAGGCCTCCATCAGGCCGAGGATCGGGTCGCCGGGCACCCGGCCGATGGTGTCGAAATGCATTACTTGCGGCCCTCGGCGTCCTTGGCCACTTCGTCAGTGCGCGCGGCCATGATGAAGTCGTTGCGGTGCAGGCCCTTGATCGAGTGGCTCCACCAGGTCACGGTGACTTTGCCCCACTCGGTCAACAGACCCGGGTGATGACCTTCGGCCTCGGAGATTTCGCCGACAGCGTTGGTGAACGCCAGGGCGTGTTTGAAGTTTTTGAACAGGAAGATTTTTTCCAGCTGCATGATGCTGTCGCGTACTTCGATGTTCCAGTCCGGGATCTGCTTGATCAGGATCGGCAGTTCTTCGTCGCTGACTTGTGGGGCATCGGCGCGGCAGGCTTCGCAGTGGGCTTGGTTCAATGTGGACATGATGGATTCCTGAAATCGAATAAATGGAAATCAGCTGTCAGTGTGACCACGCTAAAGCAAAGTGTGGCGTTCTGACAGACTCACTTGATCGTAAAAGCAGCGGTTCAGGCGGCTTTTGGTTTTGGCGGAAATTTCGGCGCGTGCAGACCCATCTGCATGGCTTGCTTGACCATGCCCATGATGTCTTCGTGGGCCAGGTCGAACAGGCGCTTGAGGTTCGGCAAGACGAAATACAGGGGTTGCAGAATGTCGATGCGGTATGGGGTGCGCATGCATTCCAGCGGATCGAACGCTTGATGCTCAGGTTCGTCCGACAGGCAGTACACGGTTTCTTTCGGCGAAGACAGGATGCCGCCACCGTAGATGCGCTGGCCTTGCGGGGTGTCGAGCAGGCCGAACTCGATGGTCATCCAGTACAGACGCGCCAGGTACACACGTTCTTCCTTGGAAGCCTGCAGGCCAAGTTTGCCGTAAGTGTGGGTAAATTCGGCGAACCAAGGGTTGGTCAGCAGCGGGCAGTGGCCAAAGATCTCATGGAAAATGTCCGGCTCTTGCAGGTAATCCAGTTCTTCGCGGGTGCGAATGAACGTGGCCACTGGAAACTGCTTGCTGGCGAGCAATTCAAAAAAGGTCTGGAAAGGGATCAGCGCGGGAACGCGGGCGACCTGCCAACCGGTGGTTTCACCGAGAACCTTATTGATCTCGCCCAGTTGCGGAATGCGGTCGTGGGGCAGACCGAGTTTTTCGATACCGTCCAGGTATTCCTGGCACGCACGCCCTTCGACCACTTTCAGTTGACGAGTGATCAGCGTGTTCCACACCGCATGCTCTTCGGCGGTGTAGTCGATAAAACCTTGCGCATCGGGCTCGCGAGCCACGTATTGCGTCTGCTTCATGCTGCTCTCCTGCGAGGGGATTCGTTCTTGTTATGTACTGCTATGGACCTAGAAATACTCCATGAATTGCGGTTTTGCAGCCGGAGAGAGGCGACACACGCGGGAAATCCCGGCGTTAATCGTAAAGTTTTCGTTACGTATCGCTGGCTGTCGCGCAGGTATTGCGATTGACGGGTGGGAAAAGCCGTTTGACTGTCACATAATCTTGACGACTATCTGAGCGCCGAATCAGAAAAGTCGGGCACTAACCCTGTGGGAGCCAGCCTGCTGGCGATAGCGGTATGTCATTCGACATCAACTTCACCTGATGCGACGCCATCGCCAGCAGGCTGGCTCCCACAGGTCAATCATCGTCTACCAGGTCTATTTATATGCGTATCAAAGTCCACTGCCAGAACCGCATCGGCATCCTGCGCGACATTCTCAATCTGTTGGTGGAATACGGCATCAACGTCGCCCGCGGTGAGGTGGGCGGTGAGCACGGCAATGCGATCTACCTGCACTGTCCGAACCTGATCAACATTCAATTCCAGGCATTGCGTCCGAAATTCGAGGCGATTGCCGGAGTCTTCGGTGTCAAGCGTGTAGGTCTGATGCCCAGCGAGCGTCGGCACATGGAACTCAATGCGTTGCTGGGGGCCCTGGAGTTTCCGGTGCTGTCGATCGACATGGGCGGTTCCATCGTTGCCGCCAACCGGGCGGCGGCGCAGCTGCTGGGTGTGCGCGTCGATGAAGTGCCGGGGATTCCGTTGTCGCGGTATGCCGAAGACTTTGATTTGCCGGAACTGGTGCGCGCCAATAAATCACGGATCAACGGACTGCGGGTCAAGGTCAAGGGTGACGTGTTTCTGGCCGACATCGCGCCGCTGCAATCGGAACATGACGACAGCGAAGCCATGGCCGGTGCCGTGCTGACGCTGCATCGCGCCGACCGGGTTGGGGAGCGCATCTACAACGTGCGCAAGCAGGAGTTGCGCGGTTTCGACAGCATCTTTCAGAGCTCGAAAGTGATGGCGGCGGTGGTGCGGGAAGCCCGGCGCATGGCCCCGCTCGACGCGCCACTATTAATAGAAGGGGAAACCGGGACCGGCAAAGAGTTGTTGGCGCGCGCCTGCCATTTGGCCAGCCCGCGCGGGCAATCGCCGTTGATGGCGCTCAACTGCGCCGGCCTGCCGGAATCCATGGCCGAGACCGAACTGTTCGGCTACGGCCCCGGTGCCTTCGAAGGGGCGCGGGCCGAAGGCAAGCTCGGGCTGCTGGAACTGACGGCGGGCGGTACGCTGTTTCTCGACGGTGTCGGAGAAATGAGTCCTCGCTTGCAGGTGAAATTGCTGCGCTTCCTGCAGGATGGCTGCTTCCGGCGTGTCGGCAGCGATGAAGAGGTTTATCTCGATGTGCGGGTGATCTGCGCGACCCAGGTCGATCTGTCCGAGTTGTGCGCCCGCGGTGAGTTTCGTCAGGACCTGTATCACCGGTTGAACGTGTTGTCGCTGCACATCCCGCCGCTGCGTGAATGCCTCGACGGTTTACCGCCGCTGGTGGAACACTTCCTCGACCAGGCCAGCCGACAGATCGGTTGCCCCTTGCCCAAACTGGCCCCGGCGGCCATGGATCGGCTTATTCATTACCATTGGCCGGGCAATGTCCGGCAGTTGGAAAACGTGCTGTTCCAGGCGGTTTCCCTGTGCGACGGCGGAACGGTCAAGGCTGAGCACATTCGGTTGCCGGACTATGGCGTGCGTCAGCCGCTGGGTGATTTTTCCCTGGAAGGCGGGCTGGACGAGATTGTCGGGCGCTTTGAGAAAGCGGTGCTGGAGCGGTTGTATTCCGAGCATCCGAGCAGTCGGCAATTGGGTAAGCGGCTGGGGGTTTCCCATACCACCATCGCCAACAAGTTGCGCGAGTATGAGGTCGGTAAGACCGAGTCATAACCGATAGTTGTTTCGCCTGAGATGGCCTCTTCGCGAGCAGGCTCGCTCCCACATTTGAATCGATAACCCTGTGAGAGCGAGCCTGCTCGCGAAGGCGGAGTTGGCCACTGCCCAAGGCCAAGCCTTGCCACCTTCCGGCATGCCACCGCCGGTTTTTCGTCTCTGACACATTCCTCCTGATCCCCTCAAATTCCCTCAAGTCCTTTGTTTGCCGGGCCTCGCGCTGCAAAAAACAAGTTGGTCTGCAAATTGCTTATGGCTCATCAGTACAGCAGTGGGCGGCAAACGTCCGGCAGGCAGAGGATAGATTGTGGACAAGTACCTTTATGTGGCAATGACCGGCGCCAGCCAGAATGCACTGGCGCAAAAGGCTCATGCCAACAACCTGGCGAACATCTCTACCAACGGCTTCCAGAAAGACCTGGAGCAGGCGCGTTCGATGCCGGTGTTCGGTGACAGCTTTCCGGCGCGTGCCTTTGCGATGTCCGAACGCCCGGCCACCGACTTCTCTCCGGGCGCCTTGGTGGAAACCGGCCGCGACCTCGATGTCGCCGTGCAAGGCAACGGCTGGCTGGCGGTGCAGAACCCTGACGGCGGTGAAAGCTACGTGCGCACCGGCAGCCTGGTGGTTGACGCCCTGGGGGTTTTGCGCGCCGGCAATGGCATGCCGGTGATCGGCAATGGCGGTCCGATTGCCGTGCCGCCCGAGCAGCAGATCGAAGTGGGCGAGGACGGCACCATCAGCATTCGTGCGATGGGCGAAGGTCCCCGCGTCATGGCGGAAGTCGACCGCATCAAGCTGGTCAACCCGGACATCAAGAACATGACCAAGGGCCTGGACGGTTCGATCCACACCAAGGACGGCGCGCCTGCGCAAGCCGATGCCAACGTCAAACTGGTGTCGGGTTTCCTTGAGTCGAGCAACGTCAATGCCGTGGACGAGATGACCTCGGTGCTGGCCTTGTCCAAGCAGTTCGAGCTGCACATCAAGATGATGAACACCGCCAAAGAAGACGACCAGGCCATGGCTCGGGTCTTGCAGATCAGCTAATTATCAGAACGTCGCGCCGTAAAACAGGCGCACGAGGAGAATCGAATGCTTCCGGCTCTATGGGTTGCCAAAACCGGTCTGTCCGCCCAGGACACCAACCTGACCACCATTTCCAACAACCTGGCCAACGTGTCGACCACGGGTTTCAAACGTGACCGCGCCGAGTTCCAGGACCTGCTCTACCAGATCAAGCGTCAGCCAGGCGCCCAGTCGACCCAGGACAGCGAACTGCCGTCGGGTCTGCAACTGGGTACCGGTGTGCGCATCGTCGGCACCCAGAAAAACTTCAACGCCGGTAGCCTGCAAACCACCGAGCAGCCGCTGGACATGGCCATCGACGGTCGCGGTTTCTTCCAGATCCTGCAACCGGACGGCACCACGTCCTACACCCGCGACGGTACGTTCCACCTGGACTCCAACGGCCAGATCGTCAACGCCAGCGGCTTCGCCCTGGAGCCGGCGATTGTCATTCCGAACGACGCCCAGACCTTCACCGTGGGTAAAGACGGCACCGTGTCCATCACCGTGGCCGGCAACCCGGCTTCCCAGGTGATCGGCAACCTGCAAACCGCCGACTTCATCAACCCGGCCGGCTTGCAAGCGGTGGGTAACAACCTGTTCCTGGAAACCGCTGCCAGTGGTGCGCCACAAGTCGGCACACCGGGCCTGGCGGGTTTCGGTACCACGCTGCAGAACACCCTGGAAACCTCCAACGTCAGTACCGTTGAGGAGATGGTCAACATGATCACCACTCAGCGCGCGTACGAGATGAACTCCAAGGTGATCTCCACCGCCGACCAGATGCTCTCGTTCGTAACGCAGAATCTGTAATCAAGTCTATGAGGCGGCCATGAGGTCGCCTGCAACACCGTGAGGTAGGGTCATGAAACGCTTCGTCTCTGTTCTGGCACTGAGTGGGATCACCGCGCTCGCAGGCTGCGTACCTGTGACGCCCAAGCCCAATGACCCTTACTACGCCCCGGTGTTGCCGCGCACGCCGCTGCCGGCTGCGGCGAACAACGGCTCGATCTATCAGGCCGGGTTCGAACAGAATCTTTACACAGACCGCAAGGCGTTCCGGGTCGGTGACATCATCACCATCACCCTGAACGAGAAGACCCAGGCCAGCAAAAACGCCAACTCGCAAATCGACAAGACCAGCAAGACCGGCATCGGCCTGACCTCGCTGTTCGGTAGCAGCGCCACCACCAACAACCCGTTCGGTAGCAACGACCTGAGCCTGAGTGCCAGTTATGAAGGCGACCGCGCGACCAAGGGTGACAGCAAGGCCGGGCAGGGCAACAGCCTGACCGGTTCGATCACCGTGACCGTCGCCGATGTCTTGCCCAACGGCATCATTGCCGTGCGCGGCGAGAAGTGGCTGACGCTCAATACCGGTGATGAGCTGGTACGGATTGCCGGCCTGGTTCGCGCCGATGACATCGCCACCGACAACACCGTGTCGTCGACCCGCGTCGCCGATGCACGCATCACCTATTCGGGCACCGGTTCGTTTGCCGATGCGAGTCAGCCAGGCTGGTTCGACCGTTTCTTCCTCAGCCCGCTGTTCCCTTTCTAGGTGGCTTTCCAGTTGAGCATGTTGAACTTCAGAAGTCTCATCGTTGCTGCCCTGATGATGTCGGCAGCCTTCAACGTTCAAGCCGAGCGCCTGAAGGACATCGCCAGCATTTCCGGCGTGCGCTCCAACCAATTGATCGGTTACGGCCTGGTGGTCGGGCTTAACGGCACCGGCGACCAGACGACCCAGACGCCATTCACCCTGCAGACCTTCAACAACATGCTCTCGCAGTTCGGCATCAAGGTGCCGCCGGGTTCGGGCAACGTGCAGTTGAAGAACGTCGCCGCGGTGTCGATCAGTGCCGATCTGCCGCCGTTCGCCAAGCCGGGGCAGCAGGTCGACATTACCGTTTCGTCCATCGGTAACTCCAAGAGCCTGCGCGGCGGTACGTTGTTGTTGACGCCGCTCAAGGGTATCGATGGCAACGTCTACGCCGTGGCTCAGGGCAACCTGGTGGTCGGCGGTTTCGATGCCGAAGGCCGCGACGGTTCGAAGATCACTGTCAACGTCCCGTCGGCCGGTCGCATCCCTGGCGGTGCGTCGGTCGAGCGGGCGGTGCCGAGCGGTTTCAACCAGGGCAACAGCCTGACCCTGAACCTCAACCGTTCCGACTTCACCACGGCCAAGCGCATCGTCGACAAGATCAACGACATGCTCGGCCCTGGCGTGGCCCAGGCCATCGACGGCGGTTCGATTCGCGTCACCGCGCCACTGGACCCGAGCCAGCGTGTCGACTACCTGTCGATCCTCGAAAACCTCGAGATCGATCCAGGCCAGGCGGTGGCGAAAGTCATCATCAACTCCCGTACCGGCACCATCGTGATCGGGCAGAACGTCAAGGTTTCCCCGGCCGCTGTCACCCACGGCAGCCTGACCGTGACCATCACCGAAGACCCGATCGTCAGCCAGCCCGGCCCGTTGTCCAATGGTCAGACGGCGGTCGTGCCGCGCTCGCGGGTCAACGCCCAGCAGGAAGCCAAGCCGATGTTCAAGTTCGGCCCGGGCACCACCCTCGACGAAATCGTCCGTGCGGTGAACCAGGTCGGCGCGGCGCCGGGTGACTTGATGGCCATCCTTGAAGCCTTGAAACAGGCCGGCGCCTTGCAAGCCGACCTGATCGTGATCTGAGGACGGCGACCATGGACATGTACAAGAGCGGTCGTGTGAGCAGTAGCGATTCGGGCGCCTTTTCCGACCTGAACCGCCTGAATCAGCTCAAGGTCGGCGACAAGAACAGCGACGAAAACATGCGCAAGGTCGCACAGGAATTCGAATCGCTGTTCCTCGGCGAGATGCTCAAGTCCATGCGCTCGGCCACCGAAGCGCTGGGCAAGGACAATCCGATGAACACCGCGGAGGCCAAGCAGTACCAGGAAATGTACGACCAGCAGTTGGCCGTTTCCATGTCCCGTGAAGGCGGTGGTATCGGGTTGGCGGACGTGCTGATGCGCCAGATGTCGAAGAACAAACCGCTGGCGCCGGGCGAAGCGGCAACGCTGTCCGCCGCCAAGCAAGAGGCCGCCAAGGCCGCCGCGCAAACGCCGGTGGCCGCCGGTACGGTGGCGATCAACGGGCCGTTGTCGCGGGTCAATGGCGAACGTCCGTTGTGGGCTTCGCGTTCGGTCAGTGCGCCGAGCGGCGAGGGCGCGCATCGCAATGACATGGCACTGATCAATCAGCGTCGCCTGGCTTTGCCGCCGAAACTGGCCGATCGCTTGCTGGCAGGCCTGGTGCCTTCCGCCACGACGACTGCCGCCGCGACTGTCGCGACAGCCAGCAAAACTCAATTGCCAGAGCGCGCCACGCCTACCGGTGCGGGTCCGCTGTTCAACGGCGACTGGCTGGCGAATGCACAAGCCTCTGCCAACGGCGGCCTGCAGATTCATGGACGCGCCATTGCCCAGATTCCTTTGGCGCCGGCGAAGAAAGCTTTCAGCTCCGCCGACGCATTCGTCAACACCATGCTGCCGATGGCCAAGGAAGCCGCCGACCGCATCGGCGTCGATCCGCGTTACCTGGTGGCTCAGGCCGCACTGGAAACCGGTTGGGGCAAATCGGTCATGCGCGCCCAGGATGGCAGCAGCAGTCACAACCTGTTCGGCATCAAGACAGGCAGCAGCTGGAAGGGCGATTCGGCGCGGGCGATCACCAGCGAGTTCAGGAATGGCGAGATGGTCAAGGAGACGGCCGAGTTCCGTTCCTACGCCTCTTACAAAGACAGCTTCCACGACCTCGTGACGTTGTTGCAATCCAACAATCGCTATCAAGATGTCGTGAAGTCGGCCGATAACCCGGAACAGTTTGTACGTGAGCTGCAAAAGGCCGGTTACGCAACCGACCCGAACTACGCAAGCAAGATTTCGCAGATAGCCCGGCAAATGACGAGCTACCAGAACTACGCCGCGGCGGGCGCTTCCACGACGCCTCTATAGACACAAGGTATAAGGTCTGAACCATGAGTTTACTCAACATCGGAATGTCGGGTTTGGCCGCTAGCCACGCATCGTTGGTGACTACCGGTAATAACATTTCCAACGTCGATACCGTCGGGTACTCGCGCCAGCAAACTGTGCAGAACAGCAAAAGTTCTATTCAGTACGGCAATGTGTTCATCGGCACCGGCACCACGCTGGCCGATGTGCGTCGGGTGTACAACAGCTACCTCGATGCGCAGTTGCAGACCACGACTTCGCTCAACAGTGACGCGCAGGCCTATCTTGGCCAGGCCACCCAGGTCGACAAACTGCTGTCGGACAGCGGCACCGGCGTGACCAAGTCATTGCAGGCGTTTTTCACGTCCTTGCAAACCCTGGCCGGCAACTCCAATGACAATGCCGCGCGTCAGGCGTTGCTGACCAATGCCCAGGGCTTGAGCAGCCGCTTCAATGCCATCTCCCAGCAATTGACGCAGCAAAACACCTACATCAACGATCAGTTGGGTTCGATGGCCGACCAGGTCAACAAACTGGCGTCCACCGTTGCTGCGTACAACAAGAAAATCGCCGAAGTCAGCGGTTCGGGCGGTACGCCCAACGAGCTGCTGGACCAGCGCAACGAAACCGTGCGCCAGCTCAACGAGCTGATCGGCACGCAGGTCACCGAAACCGAAGGCCGGCTCGATATCTATCTGGGCAGTGGCCAGCCGCTGGTGGTCGGCGATGTCGTCAATAAATTGCGCGTGGCCCCGGACGCCACCGACCCGACCCGTTCCTCGATCATCATGGATCGCAACGGTTCGTCGGTCGACATCACCAGCGTGATGAGCGGCGGCGAGATGGGCGGCTTGATACGTTATCGCAATGAAGTGCTGACACCGGCGGTCAATGGCCTGGGGCGCATCGCCATGGTCGTGGCCGATCAGGTCAACAAACAGTTGGGCCAGGGCCTGGACCAGAACGGCAATTTCGGCGCGGCACTGTTTAATAACATCAACAGCCTGGCCGCCATCAGCCAGCGCAGTATTGCCAGCGCCAACAACAACCCGGCGTCCGGCAACCTGAACGTGACCATCAAGGACACCAGCAAGCTGGCGGCCAGCGATTATCAGGTGACCTTCACCAGCGCCACGGGCTACAGCGTGCGTCGCCTGTCGGATAACACCGACATGGGCAGTTTCACCCTGGGCGCGACGCCGGAACCGGTCATCGACGGTTTCACTTTGAGCCTGAACGCCGGTCCGGTCGCCGCCGGCGACACGTTCAAGATCACCCCGACCCGCAGTTCTGCCGCGGACATGGCCACGGTCATGACCGATACCAAGACCCTGGCCACGGCGGCGCCGTTGACCTCGACCAAGGCCTCGGGCAATGACGGCACCGGTGCTGTCAGTCAGCCGACCCTCAGCACCCTTCTGGATATCTACGATCCGGTCCAGCGTCTTGAAGTGCAAACGGCAGTCAAGGCTGCGATGCCGGTCCGGATGCTGATGACCAGTGCCACTGCCTATGAAGTATTCGATGCCAAAGGCACCAGTCTTGGCACCGGCAGCATCGTGCCTGGCCAGAACAACGATCTGAATATTGCGGTGCCTTACACCGATGCCGGCGGCAACGCCAAGACCTTCAACGTGGCGATGACTGTCAGCGGCAGCCCGGCGGCGGGAGACAGCTTCAACATCGGCATGACGTCGGCCAGCAGTACCGACAACCGCAACGCCCAGGCACTGCTCGGGCTGCAATCGAAGGCCACGGTCGGCGCCAGTGCCACCAGCCCGGGCGTGAGTTTTACCGACGCGTACGGTGGCCTGGTCACGACCGTGGGTTCCTTGACCAGACAGGGGCAGCTGGATGCCACGGCCACGGACACCATCATGACCGGTGCACGAAACGCCCGTGACTCGCTGTCGGGTGTCGACCTCGATGAAGAGGCGGGCAACCTGACCAAGTACCAGCAGTACTACACGGCCTCTTCGCAGATCATCAAGACTGCGCAGGAAATTTTCAGCACTCTGATCAATGCCCTTTAAGGAGCCGTAGAACATGCGCATTTCTACAGCACAGTATTACGCGACCACGGCTGCCAACTATTCTCGCAACCTCAACAATGTGATGAAGACCGCCGAGCAGGCCAGCAGCAACCTTAAGCTCACGACGGCCGCGGATGATCCGGTCGGAGCCGCACGGCTGCTGCAACTGGAACAGCAAAAAGCCATGCTGGGCCAGTACACCAGCAACATCAACGCGTTGAACACGGCTCAGGCGCAGGAAGAAAGCGTGCTGGACAGCATCAACAACGTGCTGCAGAAAGTCAGCGAGTTGGCAGTGCGCGCCGGTGGCGGTTCGTTGAACGACGATGACCGTAAATCCATTGCGGCGGAGCTCAAGCAATCCGAAGAACAATTGCTGACCTTGATGAACAGCAAGGACGCCAACGGCAAGTACATCTTCTCCGGTGCCAGTAACAACACCCAGCCTTTTGTGCGCAACAGCGACGGCACCTACAGTTATCAGGGTGACCAGACCCAACTGGAGTTGAAGATCGGTGACTCGATGTCGCTGGGCTTGAACGATACCGGTTGGGAGGTGTTCCAGCAGGCGATCAACGCGGCCCGCAGTTCGACCACCATGACTGCGCCGGCGGTGGATGACGGGCGTGTGGCCTTGTCGCCCGGGCTGGTCAACTCCGGTCCGGCCTTTGATGCGAGCTTCCGCCAGGGCCAGCCTTACACCCTGTCGTTCACCAGCAGCACCCAGTATGTGATCACTGATGCGCTGGGCAATGACGTGACGGCTGAATCGACGCAGTCTGGCAAGTTCGACCCGAATGCCAAGGGCGGTTCCGATATCAACTTCCGTGGCGTGACGTTCAAGCTGGATATCACCTTCCAGCCGGGCGACAACCCAGCTGACTCCGCCAGTGCCGACGCGGTGATCGCCGGTCACAGCTTCCAGCTCACGGCCAAGCCCGACAGCTTCGTCAGCAACCGCGCCCCGAGCAACACCTCGACGGCGATCATCAGCCAGACGGCGGTGACCAACGCCGCCGACTACCAGAGCTTTTTCCCCGAAGGCGGAGCGGTTCTGAAGTTCACCGGTCCCGGTACTTTCGAACTCTACGCCCGTCCATTGACCAGCGGCAGCACGCCGGTAACCACCGGGACCGTGGTGGCTGGCGTGGCGACAGCGGCGGGTGTCAGCTTTACCCTCGGTGGCACGCCCCCGACTCCGGCGGCAGGTGATCAGTTCGACATCGCGGTCAACACCCACCAGACCCAGAACGTGCTCGACACCATCAGCCAGCTGCGTACGGCGCTCGACGCGCCGACCCAGGGCAATCCCGCTGCCCAACGTTTTCTGGAAGACACGGTCGCTTCGTCCATTGCCAACCTGAACAACTCCAAGAACCAGGTCGACCTGGCGCGTGGTGCGATCGGTGCCCGGGGCAATGTGATGGACATGCAGCGAGATCAGAATACGAGTACCGGCTTGATCAACGAATCGACATCGAGTGGTATCAGGGATATCGACCCGGCGGAAGTGCTGACGCGCCTGACACTGCAGCAGACCATGCTGCAGGCCGCGCAACTGGCGTTCGCCAAGGTTTCCCAGTTGAGCCTGTTCAACAAGCTTTGAGTCGGTCTTGACCGCTCGCGGCCAGTCCCTGTAATAGGGGGCTGGCTTTTTTTTGCCTTTTTTTTGAATGAAGTGAAGCAGGGCGGGGGGCGATCCTGGCCACAAAATCAAATAAAGCACCGATCTCTGAGTGACCCGTCAGTCAAAACGCGCATCTTCACTGTATCCTGTCTGCGGGCGGTGAAGGTGGGAGGGTTGTTCAAGGTGATACCTTGAGTCCCGACGTTGCTTCTTCTGGGGGCCTGGCCCCGACTGTAGACGCCCTCGATTCAGCGAGCGGCGATGTTCAGCTGTTTATTATTGGGAAGCCATAATGATTGGCATAAAAAATATAGCGAGTTACGTGCCGACAGCCGGGGTTGATAACTACGCCCAGGGTGCAAAGTTCGACAAGGACGAAACCTTCATCCTTGGCAAGATCGGTTCGGCATTTTTGCCGCGCATGGATGCCGATCAGGAAACTTCCGACCTGTGTGTCGAAGCAGCCAATGCGCTGTTCGCCGCCAGTCCCGAACTCAAGCGTGAAGCCATCGACTGCCTGATCGTCGTCACCCAGAACGGTGATGAAGAAGGTTTGCCGCACACCGCCGCAATCGTTCAGGACAAGCTGGGTCTGCCGACCCATGTCGCCGCTTTCGATATTTCCCTGGGCTGCTCCGGTTATGTCTACGGCATCTACGCGATCAAAGGCTTCATGGAAGCGGCGGGGCTGAAAAACGGCCTGCTGATCACCGCCGATCCTTATTCGAAGATCGTCGACCCGGAAGACCGCAACACCACCATGCTGTTCGGCGATGCCGCGACCGCAACCTGGATGGGTGAAGACCCGATCTGGCAACTGGGCAAATCGAAGTTCGGCACCGACGGTTCCGGCGCGCCGCACCTGAAGGTCACCGACGGGGTGTTCTTCATGAACGGCCGCCAGGTGTTCAACTTTGCCTTGCTCAAAGTCCCGGCGCATTTGCATGAGCTGCTGGACGAATCGCACTTGCAGGCCAGCGATATCGACGCCTTCTGCATTCACCAGGGCAGCGCGGCCATTGTCGATGCCGTGGCGCGCCGCTTCGAAGAAGGTGAGCCGGAGAAGTTCGTCAAGGACATGCTCGAAACCGGTAACACGGTCTCGTCGAGTATCCCGCTGCTGTTGCAGAACCATGTGTTCGATTCGAAGTGGACACGTGTGGCCATCAGTGGCTTCGGTGTAGGCCTGTCTTGGGGATCGGCGATTCTTTATCGCGGCTGATCGAATCCTTGCAATAAAAAACGCCCGGAAACGCAAGCTTCCGGGCGTTTTTCGTTTTCTGGCGCCGATTTTCTGGCTCCAAGGCCTTGAAAACAAAGGGCTGGCACCCTGCCACTAAAAAATTCAAAAAAAGCCCTCAAGCAAACCAGTACCACGACGATAACTATTACGTAGGTTCTCTAGGCCACACCCGACGGATGTCAGGGCCGGAAGCCGCAGTATCCATCCAACGAGGATTTCGTCATGGCTTTAACTGTAAACACTAACATTGCATCTTTGAGCGTTCAGAAGAACCTGACCCGCTCGTCCGACGCCCTGCAAACTTCGATGCAACGTCTGTCTTCCGGCCTGCGTATCAACAGCGCTAAAGACGATGCGGCCGGCCTGCAAATTTCCAACCGTCTGACCAGCCAGATCAACGGCCTGCAGACTGCCATCAAGAACGCCGGTGACGGTATCTCCATCGCGCAAACTGCTGAAGGCGCGATGCAAGAATCCACCAACATCCTGCAGAAAATGCGTACCCTGGCTCTGGCTTCCGCGAACGGCTCGCCAAGCGCTGAAGACCGTAAGTCGAACAACGCTGAATACGCAGCTCTGACTTCCGAGCTGACCCGTATCGCTACCACCACTACTTTCGGTGGTCGTAACCTGCTGGACGGTTCTTTCGGTACTACCGCTTTCCAAGTCGGCGCCAACGCCAACCAGACCATCAACATGACTCTGGGCGACGTATCGGCTAACAACATCGGTTCCCAGCAGCTGAAATCCGTGGCCATCGCGCCAAGCGCAGCCGGTGTGACTGGTGGTGCAATCGCAATCACCGGTGGCGGCCAAACCGCTACTATCACTACCGTTACCGGTCAGTCGGCCAAAGCTACCGCTGCTCAGATGAACGGCGCTATCGGCGGCCTGTCGGCTACTGCCAGCACTGAAGTGAAATTCGGCGTCAACACCGCAGCCATCACCGGTGCTGCTCCAGGCACCGCGAACTTCTCCATCCAGGTAGGTTCGGGTACTGCGGTCAACCTGGTTGGTGTAACCGACACCGCTGGTCTGGCTGACCAACTGAAGTCCAACGCTGCCAAACTGGGCATCAGCGTTAACTTCAACGCCACTACCAACAACCTGGAAATCAAATCCGACACCGGTGAGAACATCATCTTCGCCGGCGCTGACGCCAGTGCACAGGCTGGTATCACTGTTGCTGCAAAAGATGGTGCTGGTAACTTCGGTGCCGGTGTTGCCGCTACCGCCGCTGCTCTGCAAGTGACGGGTGCTGTTTCCCTGAACTCCACCAACAGCTACTCGCTGAACGGCGCTGGTGCTACCGGTCTGTTCGTGGCTGCCGGTACTACCGTCAGCTCGGCCAAAACCGTTGTCAGCAACACTGATGTGACCACTGCTACCAACGCGCAAAACGCTGTTGACGTGATCACCCAGGCCATTGCCAACATCGACTCCCAGCGTGCTGACCTCGGTGCGGTACAAAACCGTTTCGACAGCACCGTGTCGAATCTGCGCAGCATCTCGGACAACTCCACTGCTGCTCGTGGCGTGATCCAGGACGTTGACTTCGCGGCCGAAACTGCTCAGCTGACCAAGCAACAAACCCTACAACAGGCTTCCACCGCGATCCTGTCCCAGGCCAACCAGCTGCCATCGGCTGTACTGAAGCTGCTGGGTTAATCCTGCGCTTTGATGACTGACGGAAGGGCGCGTTTACGCGCCCTTTTGTCTTTTTCATGATGAGGAGATCAGGCATGGACATGAGCGTCAAGTTGAACCAGTCCTATCCCGCCGTTGCCCCTCAGGGCGCGACGCCGAATGTCACTGACAAGCAGGAGCAGTCCAGGGCCGAAGTCGTATCGGTCTCGAAATCCGAGCCCAAGCGCGACGACCTGGAAAAAGCGGTCACCGATATTCAGGAGTTTGTCCAGGCTGCGCAGCGCAATCTGGATTTTTCGATTGATGATTCCACCGGCCGGGTCGTGGTCAAGGTCATTGCCACCGATACCGGTGACGTGATTCGCCAGATCCCTTCGGAAACCGCGTTGAAACTGGCGCAAAGCCTGTCGGACGCCAGTAGTTTGTTGTTTGACGACAAAGTCTGAACTGGCATGAATTTTGTTGCTGTCACCGATTAAGACGCACTTAGTCAAGAAGTCGGCAGCCACTGGATAAGGAGAGAGATGATGGCGGGTACAACGGTTAGCGGTATTGGTTCGAACATCGATACCCAGTCGATCGTGAAGTCTTTGGTCGATTCCGAAAGGGCGCCGAAACAGACGCAGATCAACAACCAGACGCTGAAAGCAACCACCTCGCTGTCGTCTATCGGCAAAATCCAGGCGGCGCTGGATGCCTTCCGTGGTGCGCTGGATAACATGAAGACAGCCTCCAGTTTCAGTGGCCTGAGCGGCTCGTCCTCTGACGAAAAAGTCGCCACCGTGACCACTGGAGCCGGCGCGGCTGCAGGCAGTTTTTCGTTGCTGGTCACCCAGTTGGCGACCGCGTCGAAAATCTCGACCAAGGTCTTTGCCGGTGGCGCTTCTTCGGTGGTCAACGCGGGTTCCGTACCCAGCACGCTGACCATCAAGCAGGGCTCCGACACCTTTGACGTCAGCGTTCCTGCGGGGGCGACCTTGCAGCAGGTGCGGGACTCGATCAACTCTCAGTATGCCAATAAGGGGTTGAGTGCCAACATCCTGACCGATGCCAATGGTTCTCGGATGGTGCTGACCTCGACCACCACCGGCGTCGGTTCGGATCTGACCCTGTCCGGTAGCTCCAGCCTGGAAACCGGCACCTCGGTCCTCGCTACGCCACAGAATGCCAAGTACACCCTCGATGGCGTGGTGATGGAATCCAAGTCCAACACCATTGCTGATGCGGTCAGCGGCATTACCGTCAAGCTGACAGGGGTTTCTCCCGTGCCGTCTGGTGGTGGTGCGGCAACGCCGGCAACCATTACCGTTTCTGCGAACAGTTCGACACTGAAGTCGTCGGTAAAGGGCTTTGTCGATACGTACAACGCCCTGATCAAAGCGGCCAACACCGAGACCCAGGTGACCACCAATGCCAATGGTACGGTGACGTCGGGTGCCCTCACTGGGGATGCCTCGCTGCGTTCCCTGCTGTCGGCGGTGCGCACCGAGCTGAACGCGATGGGTGGAACCGGTCAGATGAAGTCGCTTGCTCAATTCGGCGTCAAGACCGACCAGAAGACCGGGTTGCTGTCGATCGACGACAAGTTGTTCGACGCCGCAGCGCAGACCAATGCCGCCGACATCAATGGCATTTTCAGCGGTGATACCGGCTTGCTGGCGCGCATGAAAAAAGCCACGGACAGCTTTGCCCTGAGCAAGACCGGCGTGTTTGCTGCGCGCTCGGCCAGCCTGACCGATAGCCTGAACGACCTGAAAAAGCAGCAGGACTCCCTCGATGCGCGGATGGTCAGCCTGCAAGCGAGCCTGACCGCCAAGTACACCGCCATGGACTCCCTGGTGGCCAAGCTGCGGGCGCAGAGCGACAGCATCATGACCACGCTCAATGCGTTGAACAATCCGAAGTCCGACTGATTCGGATCAGGCGTAAAAAAACCCAGGCAGTCTGTCATGACAGTGCCTGGGTTTTTTCATGTGTGGCGGGTCTGCGTTAAAGTTATGTGTCGACCAGTCGACATAAAGATCAGAGCACTCCTAATTCCAGCTGTTGTCTGTCACGAGGTAGAAACATGAACCCCATGAGAGCCCTTCGCCAATATCAGAAGGTCAATTCCCATGCCCAGATCTCTGAAGCCAACCCCCATCGCCTGGTGCAACTGCTGATGGAGGGCGGGCTGGATCGCATGGCCCAGGCCAAGGGCGCCATGGAGCGGGGCGATATCGCACTCAAGGGGTTGATGATGGGCAAGGCCGTGGACATCATCATCGGCCTGCGCGACGGTTTGAACCCGGAAAAGACCGACGATCCGGCTTCGCTGCAGCAGCTCGACAATTTGTACGCCTATATGATGACGCGTCTGATGGAAGCCAATCGCGACAACAAGGTCGAAATCATCGACGAAGTATCGGGTCTGCTCGAGACCCTGAAAAGCGGTTGGGATGCAATAGCCAGCCCACAGGCCTGATGGCCGAGGATGACATCATGAGTCAAGCACTGCGACGCATAGAAGAAACCCGCGAGGCCCTGGTCGACGCCCTGGCGGCGCGCAACTGGGATGCCATCGGTGAGCTGGATACGACCTGTCGCGAATGCGTCGACGAGGTGCTCAGTGAGGCACCGATCGATGAAGAAGCGCTGCGGACTAATCTGGAAGGGCTGCTGGCCGTCTATAAAGAGCTGTTGACCGCGACCATGGGCGAGCGTCAGGCGATAGTCGACGAGATGTCGCAGATCAACCAAGCGCAAAACGCGGCAAAGGTTTACCATCTGTTTGGTTAATTGACGCCAGTTAATCCAAACATAGTGCGCCATAAATTTGACTGTGCACGGTTTTTTGACTTAACTAGTGGCTGTTCCAGATTTCAGTCGTCTTCAGGCATGACCGTGCCTGCAAGCGTTTAGCTTGCCCCAGCATTTTGGGCATTGAGTTGACTAGGGAAGTTGCTATTGCATGTGGCGTGAAACCAAAATTCTGCTGATAGATGACGATAGCGTCCGCCGCCGCGACCTGGCGGTGATTTTAAATTTTCTCGGCGAAGAAAATTTACCCTGCGGTAGCCACGACTGGCAGCAGGCTGTCGGCTCTTTATCGTCTAGTCGAGAAGTAATCTGTGTCCTGATCGGGACGGTCAATGCTCCTGGTGCGCTTCTGGGCTTGCTAAAGACACTCTCGACATGGGATGAGTTCCTTCCGGTTTTGTTAATGGGCGATAATTCTTCCATTGACCTGCCGGAGGACCAGCGTCGCCGGGTGCTTTCCACGCTCGAAATGCCGCCCAGCTACAGCAAATTGCTCGATTCGCTGCACCGTGCCCAGGTCTACCGCGAAATGTACGACCAGGCCCGCGAGCGCGGTCGTCATCGCGAACCCAATCTTTTCCGCAGCCTCGTCGGCACCAGCCGGGCGATCCAGCACGTCCGCCAGATGATGCAGCAGGTCGCCGACACCGACGCCAGCGTGCTGATCCTCGGTGAGTCGGGGACTGGCAAGGAAGTGGTTGCGCGTAACCTGCATTACCATTCCAAGCGCCGTGAAGCGCCGTTCGTACCCGTGAACTGTGGGGCGATCCCGGCCGAGCTGCTGGAAAGCGAATTGTTCGGTCACGAGAAGGGCGCCTTTACCGGGGCGATCACCAGTCGCGCCGGGCGTTTCGAACTGGCCAATGGCGGCACGCTGTTCCTCGATGAAATCGGTGACATGCCACTGCCGATGCAGGTCAAGCTGCTGCGCGTGTTGCAGGAACGCACCTTCGAGCGCGTGGGCAGCAACAAGACCCAGAGTGTCGATGTGCGCATCATTGCAGCGACGCACAAGAATCTCGAAAGCATGATCGAGATCGGCACCTTCCGCGAAGACCTGTACTACCGCTTGAACGTGTTCCCGATCGAGATGGCGCCGCTGCGCGAGCGTGTCGAGGACATTCCGTTGCTGATGAACGAGCTGATCTCGCGCATGGAGCACGAGAAACGTGGTTCGATCCGCTTCAACTCCGCGGCCATCATGTCCCTGTGCCGTCACGGCTGGCCCGGTAACGTCCGCGAGCTGGCGAACCTGGTGGAGCGCATGGCGATCATGCACCCGTACGGGGTGATCGGCGTGGTCGAACTGCCGAAGAAATTCCGCTACGTCGACGACGAAGACGAGCAAATGGTCGACAGCCTGCGCAGCGATCTTGAAGAGCGCGTGGCCATCAATGGTCACACGCCGGACTTCACTGCCAACGCCATGCTGCCGCCGGAAGGCCTGGACCTGAAGGACTACCTCGGTGGCCTGGAGCAGGGGTTGATCCAGCAGGCGCTGGATGATGCCAACGGCATCGTCGCGCGCGCAGCCGAACGGTTGCGCATCCGCCGCACCACGCTGGTGGAGAAAATGCGCAAGTACGGCATGAGCCGTCGTGATGGAGATGAACAGGCGGATGATTGACGCCTGTTTTTCAAGTTCTTCATTTATAAGCGGTTTTTTTTAGGCACGGGTATTGCTACACCCCTCGCAACGTTCCGTTTCACTGACGGTCAGCCAAGCGAGAGTGCACGATGCCCCAAGCCGCCCAGATGTCTCCTGCTCCAGAAACCCTGGGGCAACCGTCGTCCGTAGAGCAGGCAAGCCGGCTTGGCCTCGAGCAGGCTTTCGCCCTGTTCAACCAGATGTCCAGCCAGTTGACCAGTTCCTACAGCATGCTCGAAGCCCGGGTTACCGAGCTCAAGGGCGAGCTGGCGGTGGTGAGTGCACAGCGCATGCAGGAACTGGCGGAAAAAGAGCGCCTGGCCAATCGTCTGCAAAACCTTCTCGACCTGTTGCCCGGTGGCGTCATCGTCATCGACGCCCAAGGCATCGTGCGCGAAGCCAATCCGGCGGCTTGCGAGCTGCTCGGCCTGCCGCTCGAAGGCGAATTGTGGCGTCACGTCATTACGCGCTGTTTTGCCCCTCGTGAAGACGACGGTCATGAAGTCTCCCTCAAGGACGGTCGACGCCTGTCGATCGCCACGCGCTCGCTGGATGCCGAACCCGGTCAACTGGTGTTGCTCAATGACCTGACTGAAACCCGGCACCTGCAGGATCAACTGGCCCGTCACGAGCGTCTGTCTTCCCTGGGTCGCATGGTGGCGTCGCTGGCCCATCAGATTCGCACCCCCTTGTCCGCCGCGTTGCTCTATGCCAGTCATTTGACCGAGCAGCAATTGCCGGTCGAGACCCAGCAGCGTTTCGCCGGGCGCCTCAAGGAGCGCTTGCATGAGCTGGAGCATCAGGTACGTGACATGCTGGTGTTCGCCCGCGGCGAATTGCCTTTGACCGACCGCGTAACCCCCAAGCAGCTTTTGCAATCATTGCAGGCAGCCGCACTGACTCATGTGCAGGACATGCCGATTCGCTGGCAATGCGACAGTCATGCCGGTGAACTGCTGTGCAGTCGCGACACCCTGGTCGGGGCGCTGCTCAATCTCATCGAAAACGCCATACAAGCCAGCGCCGGTGACGTGCGCCTGAAGGTCCATCTGTATAGCCGCGACAGCCAATTGCGCGTGTGCGTCAGCGACAGCGGCAGCGGTATCGACCGCGCCGTGCTGGAGCGCCTCGGCGAGCCGTTTTTCACCACCAAGGCAACCGGAACCGGCCTGGGCCTGACCGTGGTCAAGGCTGTGGCCCGTGCCCATCAGGGCGAATTGCAATTGCGCTCGCGCCTGGGTCGCGGTACCTGTGCGCAGGTGATTCTGCCGCTTTTTTCTGCTGAAAAAACCAGCGCTCAGGGAGCGGAGTGAAGGTTATGAGTATCAAGGTTCTACTGGTCGAGGATGACCGTGCATTACGCGAAGCACTGGCCGATACGCTGTTGCTCGCCGGCCATGATTACAAGGCCGTGGGGTCGGCAGAAGAGGCCTTGGCTGCCGTCGACGCCGAGGCGTTCAGCCTGGTGGTCAGCGACGTCAACATGCCGGGCATGGATGGTCATCAGCTGCTTGGCCTGCTGCGCACACGTCAGCCGCAACTGCCGGTGTTGCTGATGACCGCTCACGGTGCCGTGGAGCGAGCGGTGGATGCGATGCGTCAGGGCGCGGCGGATTATCTGGTCAAGCCGTTCGAGCCCAAGGCCTTGCTCGATCTGGTCGCGCGACATGCCCTGGGCAGTCTCGGTACCACCGACAGCGAAGGGCCGGTCGCCTTCGAGCCGGCCAGTGCGCAACTGCTGGAGCTGGCCGCGCGCGTGGCGCGCAGTGATTCCACGGTGTTGATCTCCGGCGAGTCCGGGACGGGCAAGGAGGTGCTGGCGCGCTACATTCACCAGCACTCCCATCGTGCCGGCCAGCCGTTCATTGCGATCAACTGTGCGGCGATCCCGGACAACATGCTGGAAGCCACGCTGTTTGGTCACGAGAAAGGTTCGTTCACCGGTGCTATTGCAGCGCAAGCGGGCAAGTTCGAGCAAGCCGATGGCGGGACCATCCTGCTCGATGAAATTTCCGAAATGCCCCTGGGTCTGCAAGCCAAATTACTGCGTGTGCTGCAGGAGCGCGAGGTCGAGCGGGTTGGCGCGCGCAAGCCGATCACCCTGGACATTCGCGTGGTTGCAACCACCAACCGTGACCTGGCCGCAGAAGTGGCGGCGGGGCGCTTCCGTGAAGACCTTTACTATCGCCTGTCTGTGTTTCCGCTGGCGTGGCGTCCGCTGCGCGAGCGTACCGCCGACATCCTGCCGCTGGCCGAGCGCCTGCTGGCCAAGCACGTCAATAAAATGAAGCATGCCGCGGCGCGATTGTCGCCCGAAGCTCAGGCGTGCCTGATCGGTTACCCCTGGCCTGGGAATGTGCGCGAACTGGATAACGCGATTCAGCGCGCACTGATCCTGCAACAAGGTGGTTTGATCCAGCCTCAGGACTTCTGCCTGACCGGACCGGTCGCCTGCGCGCCTCTGCCAGTTTCGATGCCGACGACCACGCCGGTACGCGCCGTGGAGGTCGAGGCTGAATCCGCCGGGGCGCTGGGCGACGACCTGCGCCGGCGCGAGTTCCAGATGATCATCGATACCTTGCGCACGGAGCGTGGCCGGCGCAAGGAAGCGGCGGAAAAGCTTGGCATCAGCCCGCGTACCTTGCGCTACAAGCTGGCGCAAATGCGTGATGCGGGGATGGATGTGGAAGCCTATCTGTTCGCCACCTGAAAGTTGACGGACGCAACACCGATCTAAATGTGGGAGCGAGCCTGCTCGCGAAGGCGGTGTGACAGATATGTAGATGTTGACTGACAC
>NZ_JBSVWS010000010.1:0-78028 GCF_054071155.1 Pseudomonas sp. SDO5532_S415
AATACCAACCGAATCTAAGGCGGTAGGATTTACCTACAACATAGAATCTCCCACAGTTGACCGCGTTGTTCGGACGTCCGCGGTCTAATGTGGGAGCGAGCCTGCTCGCGAAGGCATTTCTGAAGGCGCATAAGCTGGCCGGGCTGCCCTCGATTCCGTAACATCCGCACATTCTTTCTCGCTACTCCCTGCGGTCCTCCATGAAACCAAAAAACCTGCGTGCCGATGCCCTGGCCGGTCTCACCACGTCCTTTGCCCTGCTGCCCGAGTGCATCGCCTTCGCGCTGGTGGCCCATCTCAATCCGCTGATGGGGCTGTATGGCGCGTTCATCATTTGCACTCTCACCGCGCTGTTCGGTGGTCGACCGGGCATGGTGTCCGGGGCCGCCGGGTCGATGGCCGTCGTGATCGTCGCATTGGTGGTGCAGCACGGTGTGCAGTATTTGCTGGCCACTGTGTTGCTGGGCGGGTTGATCATGTCGGCGTTCGGCTTGCTCAAGCTCGGCAAGCTGGTGCGCATGGTCCCGCACCCGGTGATGCTCGGCTTCGTCAACGGTCTGGCGATCGTCATTGCCCTGGCGCAACTGGAGCATTTCAAGAGCGGCGAAACCTGGCTGAGCGGTACGCCGCTGTACATGATGGTCGGGTTGGTGCTGCTGACGATGGCCATCGTCTATCTGATGCCGCGGCTGACCCGCGCCGTGCCACCGGCACTGGTGGCGATCCTGAGTGTGGGGCTGGCGGTGTATCTACTGGGCCTGCCAACCCGCACCCTGGGTGACATGGCTCACATTGCCGGTGGGTTGCCGACGTTTGCCTTGCCGGATATTGCGTGGAACCTTGAAACCCTGCGCATCATCGCGCCCTACGCGATCCTGATGGCCATGGTCGGCCTGCTGGAAACCCTGTTGACCCTGAACCTCACCGACGAAATCACCGAGAGCCGTGGCTACCCGGATCGCGAGTGCGTAGCGCTCGGGGCCGCGAACATGGTGTCCGGCGTATTCGGCGGCATGGGGGGCTGCGCGATGATCGGCCAGACCATGATCAACCTCAGCTCTGGCGGACGTGGGCGCGTCTCCGGCGTGGTGGCCGGGGTGTCGATTCTGCTGTTCATCCTGTTTCTGTCGCCGCTGATCGAGCGTATTCCGTTGGCGGCGCTGGTCGGGGTGATGTTCGTGGTGTCGCAGCAGACTTTTGCCTGGGCCTCGCTGCGGGTGGTCAACAAGGTGCCGCTCAATGATGTGCTGGTGATCATCGCGGTGACGGTGATCACGGTGTTCACCGACCTGGCCACTGCGGTGCTGTGCGGGATCATCATTGCGGCGTTGAATTTCGCCTGGCAACAGGCCCGTGAACTCTACGCAGACAGCCACCTTGAGGCCGACGGCAGCAAGCTCTATCTCCTGCATGGCACGCTGTTCTTCGCCTCGACGACACCGTTCCTCAATCAGTTCGATCCCGCCAACGACCCGTCGGTAGTGACCATCGACTGTCGTCATTTGAGCTTCGTCGACTACTCCGCCATTGCCGCGCTCAAGACCCTGCGCGAGCGCTACGACAGAGCCGGCAAACACTTGCGGGTACTGCATTTGTCCGAGCGCTGCAAAAAGCTGCTCAAGCGTGCAAGCGTGAATCACGACTGACTGGACGATCGTTTCCGGCGATGAAAATTCGCCGGTCCGATTTTCATTAATCGCGACATCGCATATCCGTCAGCGACATCCCTTACCTCTCTACGAAAATTACTTTCACCTCGTTTGATAATCGCGCCTCGAAATGTTTTAAGAGTTTCACAAAACTTTCGACGTGACCCTCTCGAGGAGTACCGCATGACCCTGTCCTTCGGCTATTGGCTGCTGGTGTATGCCGCCATCGCCATCATTGCCCTGATCGTTCTGATCGCCCGTTACCGGCTCAACCCCTTCATTGTCATCACCCTGATTTCCATCGGTCTGGCGTTGGTCGCGGGGATGCCGCCGTCCGGAGTGGTCGGGGCTTATGAGGCCGGGGTCGGCAAGACCCTGGGGCATATCGCGCTGGTGGTGGCGCTGGGCACGATGCTCGGCAAGATGATGGCCGAGTCCGGCGGTGCCGAGCAGGTGGCGCGGACGTTGATCGACCGTTTCGGTGAAAAGAACGCGCATTGGGCGATGGTTTGCATTGCCTTCCTGGTGGGCCTGCCGCTGTTTTTCGAGGTCGGTTTCGTGTTGCTGGTGCCGATTGCCTTCACGGTGGCGCGGCGGGTCGGCGTGTCGATCCTGATGGTCGGCTTGCCGATGGTTGCCGGGCTTTCGGTGGTGCATGCGCTGGTGCCGCCACATCCGGCGGCAATGTTGGCAGTGCAGGTGTATCAGGCGTCGGTGGGGCAGACCTTGCTCTATGCGATTGCGATCGGCATTCCCACGGCGATCATCGCCGGTCCCATCTATGCCAAATACATCGTGCCGCGCATTCAGCTGCCGGCGGAAAACCCGCTGGAACGGCAGTTCCTCGAACGTGAACCGCGCGACAGCCTGCCGGGCTTCGGCATCACCATGGCGACCATTCTGTTGCCGGTGGTGCTGATGCTGATCGGCGGCTGGGCCAATCTGATTTCCACGCCGGGCACCGGTTTCAACCAGTTCCTGTTGTTCATCGGTAACTCGGTGATCGCACTGCTGCTGGCGACTTTGCTGAGCTTCTGGACCCTCGGTCTGGCCCAGGGCTTCAACCGCGAGTCGATCCTCAAGTTCACCAACGAGTGCCTGGCGCCGACTGCCAGCATCACCTTGCTGGTAGGCGCCGGTGGTGGCCTGAACCGGATTCTGGTGGACGCCGGCGTCACCGACCAGATCGTCAGCCTGGCTCACGAATTCCACCTGTCGCCGCTGTTGATGGGCTGGCTGTTCGCCGCGTTGATGCGCATCGCCACCGGCTCGGCCACCGTAGCCATGACCACCGCGTCCGGCGTGGTCGCGCCAGTGGCGATTGGCCTGGGTTATCCGCACCCGGAATTGCTGGTGCTGGCGACCGGCGCCGGCTCGGTGATTTTTTCCCACGTCAACGACGGCGGCTTCTGGTTGATCAAGGAATACTTCAACATGACGGTCACCCAGACCTTCAAGACCTGGACCGTGCTGGAGACCATCATTTCGGTGGTTGCCTTCGGCCTGACCATCGGCCTTTCTTACCTGATTTAACCGGAGCCGCCCGCCATGGACATCCTTTACCAGATTCGCGCCCGCCAGGATTCTTTCAGCGCCGGTGAAGGACGCATCGCCCGCCTGATGCTCGACGACGTAGGGTTTGCCGCGTCCGCCAGCCTCGATGAGCTGGCGCAGCGGGCGGAAGTGAGTACGGCGACGCTGTCGCGTTTCGCCCGCACGGTCGGCTGCCGCGACTTGCGTGACCTGCGCCTGCAACTGGCCCAGGCCAGCGGTGTCGGCAGCCGCTTTCTCGACCCGGCGGGCACGCCTGAGCAATCAGCGTTCTACGGGCAGATCGTGGGTGATATCGAGTCGACCCTGCGCCAGCATCTGGCGGCCTTCGACGAGTCGCGCTTCAGCGATGCAGTAAAACTGCTGGGCAAGGCGCGGATGATCCACGCCTTTGGCATGGGGGGCTGCTCGACCTTGTGCAGTGATGAGTTGCAGGTGCGCCTGGTGCGACTCGGCTACCCGATCGCGGTGTGCCACGACGCGGTGATGATGCGCATCACGGCCTCCAGTCTCAGCGCCGAACACGTGGTTATCGTCTGTTCGCTGACCGGCATCACTCCGGAGCTGATTGAAACGGTGGAGCTGGCCCGCAGCTACGGCGCACGGATTCTGGCCATTACCCGCAGCGACTCTCCGTTGGCGCAATTGGCCGACATCGTGCTGCCGCTGCAAAGCGCCGAAACCTCCTTCATCTACAAACCGACGGCGGCACGTTACGGCATGTTGCTCGCCATCGATGTGCTTGCCACCGAGCTGGCACTGGCCAATCCTCAAGACAATCAAGAGCGTCTGCGGCGGATCAAACTCGCCCTGGACGATTACCGCGGCGGCGACGATCACTTGCCGCTGGGAGACTGACATGATGTACGACACGCTGATCCGCAACGCCTTGATCATTGATGGCAGCAACAGCCCCGGTTATCCGGGTGACGTGGCGATTCTCAACGGTCGCATCGAGCGCATCGGCGACTTGCACGACGCCCGCGCCGCTGAAGAAATCGACGCGCAGGGTCACGTGCTGGCGCCGGGTTTCATCGACGTGCACACCCATGATGACACGGTGGTGATCCGCCAGCCGCAGATGCTGCCCAAGCTCAGTCAGGGCGTGACCACGGTGATCGTCGGCAACTGCGGGATCAGCGCCTCACCGGTGAGTTTGCGCGGCGATCCACCGGACCCGATGAACCTGCTCGGCACCTGCGCTGCCTTTGTTTACCCTAAATTCAGCGATTACCGCGCCGCGGTCGAAGCGGCGAATACCGCACTGAACGTGGCCGCTCTGGTGGGCCATACCGCGTTGCGCAGCAACCACCTCGATGACCTGTTTCGCACGGCGACCCCCGATGAAATAGCGGCAATGCGCGAGCAACTGCGCGAGAGCCTGGAGGCTGGTGCGCTGGGCTTGTCCACCGGGCTTGCCTATGCCAGCGCGTTCTCGGCATCCACCGACGAAGTCATGCAACTGACCGAAGAGTTGACGGCCTTCGGCGCGGTCTACACCACCCATTTGCGCAGCGAATTCGAACCGGTGCTGGAAGCCATGGACGAGGCGTTCCAGATCGGTCGCCATGCGAAATCCCCGGTGATCATTTCCCACCTCAAATGTGCCGGCGCCGGCAACTGGGGACGCAGTCCGCAACTGCTGGCATCCCTGGAACAGGCGGCGAAAACCCACCCGGTGGGCTGCGACTGCTATCCATATGCCGCGAGCTCGTCGACCCTGGACCTCAAGCAAGTCACCGATGCCCATCGCATCACCATCACCTGGTCCACGCCGCACCCGGAAATGGGCGGCCGCGACCTGATGGACATCGCCGCTGAATGGAATCTGTCGTTGCTCGACGCGGCCCGCCAGCTGCAACCGGCCGGCGCGGTGTATTACGGGATGGACGAGGCCGATGTGCGACGAATCCTCGCGCATCCACTGTCGATGGTCGGTTCCGATGGCTTGCCGGAAGACCCGTTTCCACATCCACGGCTGTGGGGCGCCTTCCCACGAGTACTCGGACATTTCAGCCGAGACGTGGGCCTGTTTGCGCTGCACACCGCCGTGCACAAAATGACCGGGCTGTCGGCGTCGCGATTCGGTTTGAAGGAACGCGGCGAGATTCGTGAAGGGCATTGGGCGGATCTGGTGTTGTTCAACCCGGCGACCATTCGCGATGTCGCGGACTTCAATGATCCGCAACGGGCGGCCGAAGGCATCGAAGGGGTGTGGGTCAATGGTGTGCTGAGCTACCGCGACGGTCAGGCGAACGGGCGCAGGGAAGGGCGGTTTCTGGCGCGGGAGGGGGATTTGCGTGACGGGTTTCAATGACGTTTTGGGTTGTGCGTCACAGTGATGGCATATTGAGATTAAAGAATGCTGCCAGCAAGCCGAATTGCTGACGTACAGCCCGGCTACACTGTGGGCTATTTCTGTCTGGGAGCAACTCGATGAGCTTCGGCAAAACCACCCCGATCCTGCGGATCTTCGATGAAATCAAGGCTGTTGAATTCTACGTCGACTTCCTTGGATTCAAGATCGACTGGCAGCACCGTTTCGAAGCCAACTTCCCGTTGTACCTGCAAGTGTCTCGGGGCGAGTGCGTGTTGCACCTGTCCGAACACCACGGCGATGCGACACCGGGCTCGGCCTTGCGCATCGAGACCGATGAACTGGAAGCCTTCCAACAGCAACTGCTGGCCAAGGACTATCCATTCTCCCGACCGCATATCCAGGCAATGCCCTGGGGCAGCCAGGACATGACCATCAGCGATCCGTTTGGTAACCGGTTGGTGTTTACCAATGCGATTAGTGTGTAGCGCCGTTCGGCAGCTCGATGTCTTTTACTTGAGTATGATGTGCTAGCCTGCAATCAATGATTTCATTGATTGCAGGAGGCATCATGGCCAGCATCACGATTCGAAACCTCGACGATCAAATTAAAGAACAGTTACGCATTGCGGCCGCTCATAACGGGCATTCAATGGAAGAGGAGGCCCGTCTTATCCTGGGTAGAGCATTAGCCTCCGTCGATCGTGCAGGTGGGCTCGGCAGCAGAATCCGTAACCGGTTCAGTGCGTGCGGTGGTGTTGAGCTCGATCTGCCTGTGCGGCAGGAGAAAGCGACCGCGGTGGACTTCTCTGAATGATAGTGCTCGATACCAATGTTCTTTCGGAGTTCATGCGGGTCGAGCCTGACACTCAAGTGCTTGCCTGGGTTGATGCGCAGCCTGCGATGGAACTGGCAATAAGTGCCGTTACCGTGGCGGAAATCCTCCATGGCATTGCCCGTCTTCCCTCCGGCAAGCGCAAGCAGAAACTCGAAGCACATGCGATGGCGATGTTTGAAGAGGACTTTGCCGGACGGATATTGCCCTTCGATGTACATGCCGCAGTCGAGTACGCCACACTGGTGGCGGGTTGTGAAGCAAAGGGGCGGGCGGCGGCAATGGCTGACGCGCAGATTGCAGCCGTCTGCCGAATTCATGGGGCACTGATTGCCACCCGCAATGTTCGAGACTTCGAGTTTCCCGGGCTGGAGGTGATTAATCCGTGGGAAGCCTGAGTATCTTCATTACCCGTTAGATCGCGATCGCGGGCTTGCCCGCTCCCACAGGATGTTCACTGAACCTGTGGGAGCGGGCTTGCCCGCGATTGGATTGGTGATATACCGCTGACTGAACGTCAGACCCGGAAGTGGCTGACCATCATCTGCAACTGATTCCCCAGCCGCGCCAGTTCAACACTGGACTTGGCCGTCTCGTCGCTGGCCGCAGCGGTCTGTTCCGACACGTCGCGCACGTTTATGATGCTGCGGCTGATTTCTTCGGCCACGGCGCTTTGCTGCTCGGCGGCGGCAGCGATTTGCTGGTTCATCGACTGGATGTTGGACACCGTGCGGGTGATGCTTTCCAGTGACTCGCCGGCCTTGCGGGTCAGGGCCACGCTGCTGTCGGTGAGCACGCGGCTGTTATTCATCACCGCCGACACTTGTTGCGTGCCGTTTTGCAGGCCGGCGACCAGGCCTTCGATTTCCTCGGTGGACTTCTGCGTACGCTGGGCCAGGCCACGAACTTCGTCGGCCACCACGGCAAAACCTCGACCGGCCTCACCGGCACGGGCCGCTTCGATGGCGGCGTTCAGTGCCAGCAGGTTGGTCTGTTCGGCCACGGCCTTGATCACGTCCATGACGCTGCCGATCTTGTCGCTTTCCTGTTGCAGCACGCTCATGGCTTCGGTGGAGCGCACCACCTCGCTGGCCAGGCGCTCAATCTGCGCGATGGCTTCGTTGACCACTTTGTCACCTTCACGGGCTTCGCCGTCGGCAGCAGCGGCGGCTTGCGAGGCCTGTTCGGCATTGCGAGCAACTTCCTGCACGGTCGCCGTCATTTCGTGCATGGCCGTGGCGACCTGATCGGTCTCGACCTTCTGGCTGTTCACCCCGGCGCTGGTTTGCTCGGTCACCGCCGACAGTTCTTCGGCGGCGCTGGCGATCTGGGTCACACCGTCGCGGATCCCGCTGATCAAGTCACGCAGAGTCACGCCCATACGCGCGATGCCTTGCTGCAACACGCCGAGTTCATCGCGGCGGGTGACTTTGACGTCCTGGGACAGGTCGCCGCTGGCGATGCGATTGACCACGGCCAGCGTATCGCGCAGTGGGCCAGTGATCTGGCGGGTGATGAGCACGGCGGCAATGATGCCCACCAACAATGCCAACAATGTGCTGACCAGTTGCAGGGTGCGAGCCTTGGCGCTTTCGGCGTCGCGTCGGTCGAGCTGGATCTGATACAGCTGCTCGCTCAGGGAGACGATGGCGGCGCCCTGGTCGGTCATTTCCTTGCGCGACTGCACCACATCGTTGCTCGCGGCTTTATAAGCCTGCAGGGCGCTGCGGTAATTGCCCAGTGCGGTTTCCAGCTGCGGCAGGGCATCCGGTTGCACGTCGGCGAAATGCACGTTGAGCTGCTTCACGCTGGCGATGGCGGTGTCCAGTTGGGCGACGGCCTTCTGTTCGGTTTCGGCGTTGGTGGTGGCGGTGTAGCCGCGCACTTCGTAGCGAGCCAGCAGGAAGGCTTCCTTGGCGGCGGTGATGGCCTGGAACTGTTCGAAGCGTTGATCGCTCGGCGGCAGTTGTTGCACGCGGCTGTTCAAGGCGTTGATCAGCGTGTTGGCGGTTTCCGCGTTGGCGGTCATGACGTCCCGTGCACTGTTGCCGGCGCGATAGGCCCCCCGCATTTTGTTCAGCGACGTCTTGTAGGCGTCGATGACGGCACCTTGCTCCTTGAGCAACTTGAGGTTTTCCGGGCTCTTGAATTTCACCAGCAGGGCCTGCTGCTGAGCGGAAAAGGCTTCAAGGCTGGTCTGCACATTCTGGGCGGTGGTTTCGTCGCCGTTGGTCAGCATGTATTGCAGACGCACCACGCGCAGCTTGGTCAGGCCGGCGTTGAGCTGGGTGATGTCGCTCATCCAGTTGCTGCGGTCAATCAAACTGCCGAGGCTGGTCCAGCCGGTCAGGGCGAGGATGCAGGTCAGGGCCAGGACCAGGCCAAACCCCAGGCCCAGTTTCAGGTTTACGCTGATATTGCCGAACCAGCTATTCATCAAAATTCCTCCAGGAACGTGGTGCTTCTCGATCATCGGTTGGCTGGAAGATTGTTGTTTTTAGGTGCCAGCAGGGTGTGTAGAAGGTGTTTATCGGCAGCAACCGCGAGAGCTGAAAGGATTTTGTCAGGTAGATTCTGTAACAAGGTTTTTGCGTCTTTTACGTTGCCTTTAAGCTTTTTTTTCACAAGCAGTTTCACTGCCTGCCCACGCCCGAGCCTCTTCCCTCGACGCATCAAATGGGGTTGGCGATGTCCGTGCTGCAGATGGCTGAAGAGTCGGTGATGGTGGATGAGACCCAGCCCGGTGTTTTGAATCGTTTTGCCTGATAGACAGCATTCGCGAGCAGGCTCGCTCCCCCAGAAGAGCGCAATCCCTTGTGGGAGCGAGCCTGCTCGCGAAGAACGATAACGCGGTGATCAGACTTGCTCTTGCGGATCAACGTTATCCAGCGCACGGTTAACCGCCAGCTCTGCCAGCATGATGATCTGCGCAATGGCCAGCGCCGTATTGCGCTGTGGGCCGTTCAGGTAGGTAGCGAAGTCGTTGAGCATGACGTTGGCTGAGGCTAATGACTCGCAGGCGTGGGCGAGGAGGTTTTCGGTTTTTATGTCGGGGAGGACGGTGAAAAATGTGGTTGGGCGGTAGGGTCTTTCGATTTCGAAGGGGGGATCGGGGATTAACTTAACCAAGGCAATGCTCCTATGCGGTGGAAGCCATCTCTTGCCGTTTCTCACACGGCAAAAGGTGGCAGCTATGTGCGAGGTGAGAAAACCGGTCATAGGCACCCGGCCAGACATAAAGTCTGCCCGCACACAGCCGCCATAACGCATTTACGGACAGCGGAAAAGCTGGCGGCAATTATGCGGATACTGGCATTGGATGACTATGAGTTGCCGGGATCTCACACCCGGTCACTGAATTTTTCAGCGACCACCAGAGACTATTTCCCCGACTTCCGACGGACAACCTGAAACACCTGTGGGATCTTTCCTCTCATTTTAATCGCCTGTAGGACGCGCTAACCCAGTTGCCGCGACCATTGCCGGTCCGGATCCTCCCAGACCCTGCTGACCAGTGCTGTCAGCACATGATCCTGCCAGCGCCCGGCAATGTTCAGGTAGTCCCTGGCATACCCTTCACGCTCGAATCCCAGCCGTTCCAGCAACCGCGCACTGCGTTCATTGCCGGGAATGTAGTTGGCCATGATCCGGTGCAGGTTCATGGTTTCGAACATATAGCCGATGCCCGCTTCGAGTGCTTCGCGCATCAACCCCTGACCCTGTCGGGACTCGCAAATGTGGTAACCCAGATAGCACGCCTGAAACGCCCCGCGAACGATGCCGCTGAAATTGCACGCACCGATCATTTGCCCGTTGTCGCGATCCAGCACGGCGAAATGCACTGCATACCCTTCATCGAAGGCCATGGCCTGTTGCGCCAGGCGCGAACGGATTCTTTCCGGGCTGTAGTAATCGTTCGCTCGAACCGGTGACCAAGGCGCGAGGTGCGCGTGGTTACGTCGATAGAACTCGCTTTCCAGCGCCGCCTGGCTGGGGTTCAGGATCGCCAGTGTCACGCGTTTGCAAGGCAGGGAGAGGATCGTCATCTGGCGTTCCAGTGGGGGAAGTGACGATCAATCTACAGGCAAAAAAAAGCCCGCGGGAGGGCGGGCAAACCGTAGTTTCTTGAATGAGCGAGGGAAATGTACAGGGTGTGGCATTAAGGTGGGGTGAAGAAAAGTTCATCTGTTGCGTGAGGGGGGGTATGAGGGGCAATGCGGTTGGAAGCTATTGGACTGGCTTCATGTCGCGTTTACAGTACATTTTGTATGAAATGTCACGGAAAACGAACATGGATCATTCACTGATCGCCTCTCGTTTGGCTCAACAGATACGCGATAAGCGAACCAATCGAGGTCTGACGCAGGCTCAACTGACCAAACTCGCCGATTTACCCCGGCAAAAAATCATTGCAGTGGAGAAAGGCGCCCTTTCTGTCGCCATGGTTGCTTATGCGCGAGTCCTTGGCGCATTGGATTGCGAGTTCACCGTGACGCCGGCCGCTATGCCAACCCTTGAAGAACTGGGAGATTTGTTCGAATAAAAAATGGAATAAAAAAGCCCGGCATTTGACCGGGCTTCTAAACGATTCGGGGCTTAACTGCGTTTGGCTTCAGCTTCCATCATTACAAGGTTCTGCTGCTTGGTCGCTTCCGTCAGCACTTCACTATAGACACGCTTTTTTTGCTCTGACTTGGCGTTGCGAATGAAGTCGGCGAAGGAGCTCTTGGCTCCCTTGGAAAGGCCTAGCTTGATCGAAATCATTAATTTACTCCTGATCCTAACCCGAGCCTGGCCATAAGATCGGCCCGTGTGTGTCGCTCAGGAATATGGTAGTCAATTTTATCGACCCCAGCTTTGTAAAGGCGTCCTGAATTATCGATATGCTTGAGCAGCAAATCCACATGAACGTCACCTCCGTACTCTAGCTTAAGAGCATTTACCACGTCACGCGCGGCAAAATACTGATCGATGAAATGCTCTGGCCTGATTCTTCTTCCTTCGGCCTCTTCACGCGCTTTGACAAATTCCCATGCCAGGAGCGGATTCTGGTAGACGTAAAGTATTTGCACGAATCTACCCTTGCGTAATGACCTTTCTACGTTCCTTTTAGCCACATCGATGTTAGAGAGCGTTCCATCCAGCACGAATGACTGCCGCTGATCAAAAGCCAGATCTAGAATTTTCTCGACCAAAATTGACACGCCGCTTTGGAATATCCAGGCATTTCCTCCTGTGTAGGCAGCAAACTCACTGCGAAGCTCATCGGGATCAATTCTCAGGATCGCTGTGTCAGCAAAAAGATTAACCAGAGCAATTGACGCCTCAGTCTTTCCGGCTCCCGGCGAACCAGCCATGAATACTGACACAGGGTCTTGCTCTGGAGGGTACGACTCTCTGGCGGCCCGTCGTTTGGCTATAGCCTTCTTGTTCGAGCGCGCAAAGGAAATAGCTTCATCTCTTATGAGCTGCTCAGCAGGAGTCATTCGTTCATTCCTTCGGGATGAATAGCATCAAAGGGAAAAAGAGATGCCGGGTATGTTCGGGGCAAAGGATATAGGTTTACTCCTCTTGCTCCAGTTCATGGCGGTCGTCAAAACTTGAAGGAAATCTCCTCGGACCAAGACCATATGCTCAAGGTAGCTGCAACGGAGAGCGGTCGTCACGTGGTCCGCGATACGGTTTATTGTCTTCGGGAATGCTGCAGCTCAGTGATCTGATTCACCAGTATAGATACCGTGAAACCGAGCATCCCGACTCCTAAATCTGACGCAGTTCACCGACCCTCACCACCTCCCCAAAATGATGCGCCCAAAGCCGCACCCCCAACCCTCCCGACCGATCCAGTGACGATCCCACCGTCAAATCGGTGATCAGCGTCGGCTGCAACCCCGCATCGAACAGCGCAAACCCGGCCGCAAGGCAGCAGGTTTCGGTTTGCAGGCCGCACACCAGGACGCGATCCACGTTCAGGCTTTTCAGGTACTCGATCGTTTCAGGCGTTGGCGCGTAGCCGTGCTTGATGAAGATACGGTCGGCTTCAATCAGGCTGTCGTCATCCGCGGCGGGGTGCCAGCCGAGTTGTTTCTGGAACGGCGTTTTCACTTCGTCGTGGCGTTCGACGGTGGCGACGCTGGGCAGTGTGCCAACGAGCGAACGAATGCCGTCGATGAGCCATTGCGGCGGGGCGAAGCTGGGTTGTACGTCGATGATGAGTAAGGCTTGGCGCATGTGAAACTCCGGTTGGATCCGATTAATGCCGTCAAAAAAATGGCTTTATTTTGACGCGCTACGCCGTTCGGCGACGAAATAGACAACCTATTGACAGTGCTCGTCCGATCTCCCATTATCGGCCGCGTTTTGATGGCCTACCGCCATAAAACTGCCGGTTGTGACCGGGTGGTTTTACACTTTTTACATTCGTATACGATTAAACCAGCACCACCGTTAGCGGACATCCAACACTAGTATCCGCTTGAATCTTCAGGAAGAAATTTCATGTTCGTTGAGCGAGTACTGGTCACTGGCGGGGCGGGATTTATCGGGTCGCATCTTGTAGAAGCGTTGCTGGCCAAGGGATACAAGGTTCGCGTACTGGATAACCTGTCCACAGGCAAAGTCAGTAATTTGCCGATGGATAATGCCAATCTGAACCTGGTCATCGGTGATGTCGCCGACAGTGCCGCCGTTATGCAGGCGATGCGCGATTGCAGTGCCGTCATCCATTTGGCCGCCGTGGCCTCGGTGCAAGCGTCGGTGGATGATCCGGTGGGCACCCATCAAAGCAACTTCGTTGGCACTCTCAACGTCTGTGAAAGCATGTTGAAAGCCGGGATCAAACGCGTGGTGTTCGCCTCCAGTGCTGCCATCTACGGCAACAATGGCGAAGGTTCGGCCATCGACGAAGACACGCCCAAGTCACCGCTGACACCGTATGCCAGCGACAAACTGGCCAGTGAGCATTATCTGGATTTCTACCGCCGCGAGCACGGCCTGGAACCAGTGGTCCTGCGCTTCTTCAATATCTTTGGTCCGCGCCAGGATCCGTCGTCGCCGTACTCCGGTGTGATCAGCATTTTCACCGAGCGGGCGCTGAACAAGCAGCCGGTGTCGATTTTCGGCGATGGCGAGCAGACCCGTGACTTCGTCTATGTCCAGGACCTGGTAAGCATTCTGCTGCAAGCCGTGACGGCGAAAGAGCCGCGTCCCGGTGCCGTGAACATCGGCCTCAGCCGCTCCACCAGTCTCAACGATTTGATCGCTGAACTGGGAAGTGCCACCGGCGACCCGTTGACGGTGAATTATCAGGCGCCACGTCAGGGCGACATACGCCACTCGCGCGCCGACAACGCCCGCCTGCTCGAGCGCTTCAATCTCCCCGAACCGACCTCCATCGGCAAGGGGCTGGCGCAACTCATCCGCAGTCTGTAACCCGGTCGGTTTATCGTTCCGGGTTCAGTGGCACTGGTTCAGTCAATTCAAGAGTGAGTTATGGAAATCGTTTTTCGCAGGACGCGTGTCCGCTCGGTCGCCAGGCGACTGTTAGCTGCTCTGGCATTGTGCGTGAGCGGGCCCGCCGTGCAGGCCGCCGCATTGGTGCCACCTTCCAGCGTGACCTTCTGGTATGCCGACGAACCGCCCATTTCCGAACTGGCCCAGTTCGACTGGTCAGTGGTCGAGCCGGGGCATTTGACGGCGGGCGATGTCAAAGCCCTGCGCAAGCTGGGCAGCCAGCCGTTCGCTTATCTGTCGGTTGGCGAGTTCAGCGGCAACAAGGCGGCCATCGACAAGGCGGGTCTGGGCAAAGCCGTCAGCCCGGTGCGCAACAGCGCCTGGGACAGCCAGGTCATGGACCTCGCCTCGCCAGCCTGGCGTGAGCATTTGCTCGGCCGCGCCAAGGCGTTCGAGGCTGAAGGTTACGCCGGGTTGTTCCTCGACACCCTAGATAGCTTCCAGCTGATGCCGGAAGGCGAGCGGGAAAAGCAACGCCTGGCCCTCGCCAGTTTCTTGCGCGAATTGCACAAGAGTCAGCCGAACCTGAAGCTGTTTTTCAACCGTGGTTTCGAAGTGCTGCCTGAACTCGATGGCGTGGCCGCCGCGGTTGCCGTGGAATCCATCCACGCCGGGTGGGATGCGTCCGCCAAGCGTTATCGTCCGGTGCCGGAAGTGGATCGCCAGTGGCTGGAAACCCAGCTGCAACCCCTGCGCGCCAAAGGTATCCCGCTGGTGGCAATCGACTACTTGCCGCCCGAGCGTCGCGATGAAGCGCGCAAGCTGGCCAAGCGTCTGCGCGAAGAAGGATTCATTCCGTACATCGGCACGCCCGATCTGGATTCGATGGGCATCAGCAGCATCGAAGTCCAGCCGCGCCGCATCGCCCTGGTCTATGACCCGCGTGAAGGCGACCTGATCCGCAACGCCGGGCACACGCTGCTCGGCGGTTTGCTCGAATACCTCGGCTATCGCGTCGATTACCTGGCCGCCGACGATACGTTGCCGGAGCACCGCTTCAGTGGTTTGTACGCCGGCATCGTCACCTGGATGACCAGCGGCCCGCCGCAGGACGCGCCGGCGTTCAATCGCTGGCTGGGCAAGCGTCTGGACGAACAGGTGCCGCTGGTATTTTTCGCCGGCCTGCCGGTCGAAGACAAAGTGTTACTCAAGCGCCTGGGGCTCGATCGCGGAGCGCCGCCTGCCACGCAGCCGTTGACGATCACCTATCAGGACAAGGCGCTGCTCGGGGCGTTCGAAGCACCGGTGCAACCCCGATCCCGTGACCTGACCGCGGTTTCCGTTTTACCCGACGGCCCTAAACCTGCGCTGTTGTTGACTGGCGAAGGTGGCCAAACGTTTGCCCCGGTGGCTGTCGCCAGTTGGGGCGGCCTGGCCCTGGCGCCTTACATCCTCGAAACCAACAACGAACGCAGCCGCTGGATTCTCGATCCGCTCGCGTTCCTCCAGGCCAGCCTGCGCCTGCCGGTGCAACCGCGTCCGGACACCACCACCGAAAATGGTCGGCGCATTGCCACGGTGCACATCGATGGCGATGGTTTCCCGTCCCGCGCCGAAGTGCGCGGCACACCCTACGCGGGCAAACAGGTACTCGACGATTTCATTCGGCCCAACCCGTTCCTGACTTCGGTGTCGATCGTCGAGGGTGAGATTTCCCCGCGCGGGATGTTTCCGTTTCTGGCCCGCGAACTGGAACCCATTGCCCGCGAATTGTTCGCCAACCCGAAAGTCGAAGTCGCCACGCACACCTTCAGTCACCCGTTTTTCATGCAGCCGGAAGTGGCGCAAAAGCGTGAAGGTTTCAACCCGGAATATGGCCTGAAAATGGCCATTCCGAATTACGACAAACTGGATTTCCGTCGCGAGGTGTTTGGCTCGCGCGACTACATCAACCAGCAGCTGACCACCCCGGAAAAACCGGTGAAGCTGATCTTCTGGCCGGGCGATGCCTTGCCGTCGGCGGCCACAATCAAGCTGGCCTACGACGCGGGCCTGAAAAACGTCAACGGCGCCGAAACCATGCTGACCAAGGCCAACCCGTCGCTGACCGGCCTGAACCCGTTGCTGCGGCCTACCGCCGGCGGTTTGCAGTACTACGCGCCAATTATCAACGAGAACCTCTATACCAACCTGTGGAAAGGCCCGTACTACGGTTTTCGCGATGTGATCGAGACCTTCGAACTGACCGACAGCCCGCGCCGCTTGCGTGGCCTGCACCTCTATTACCACTTCTATTCGAGCACCAAGCAGGCCTCGATCAAGGCGATGAACGAGATCTACGGCTACATGCGTGAGCAGCAACCGATGTCGTTGTGGATGAGCGATTACCTCGATCGCTTGCACGGTCTGTATCAGGCCAGCCTGGCGAAGACAGCCGACGGCAACTGGCAGATTCGCGGCATGGATGCGTTGCGCACCGTGCGCCTGGACCCGCAAATGGGCTGGCCGGATCTGCTGCGTTCCCAAGGTATCGCCGGCGTGCGTGAATTGCCCCAGGGGCGCTATGTGCACTTGAGCAGTGACCAGGCGTTGCTGGTGTTGCGCACGGATCGTGACCCACGCCCAGCCCTGGAAGAAGCCAATTTGCCGTTGCTGGAGTGGCGCTATCTGGATGACAAACGCGTGAGCTTTTCCTTTGCCGGTCAGATCGACCTGAGCTTCTCGGTGCGCTCGGCGAGCGCTTGCCGGGTCGAAGTGGATGGGCAGCGTTTTGCCGGCAAGGCGTCCGGCGGTCTGTGGACTTTTCAATTACCTATCAAGCAGGTGAGTCATGGTCAGCTCCTCTGCAACTAACCCTTCAGTCACTAAAAGCACTCGCCTGCTCAATCCATGGGCATTGGCGGTGGTCGCGGTTGCCGTGGGAGGTCTGCTGTGGGCGACCTTCCAGCGTGAAGAAGTGTTCCAGCCGGATGGGCGCGAGCCGGATGCGGTTTCCGCCAACTACGCCGAGTTGCTGCTGACCGCCCACCCGGAAGACGATCACCTGCGCCTGCAACTCATCGATCTGTTGATCCGCCTGGGTGAATACCCCAAGGCACGCCAGCACCTGGAAAACTGGCCCGAGCCGAACCTGCAATTGCAGGCGTATTACCGTCTGGAGCTGGATGCGCTGGAAGCGGCCAAGGGCAGCGATCTGATTACGCAACAGGCCTTGGTCGAGCGTCTGAAAAGCTTCGATCATCGTATGTTGCCGCTGCCGCAACTGCAGAACCTGGCCAGGCTCGCGCTGACCTTGCAGGCGCCGGCCTTTGCCGCCAACGTCTATGAAGAAATCGCCGCCCGCGATCCGCAGCAGCGCAGCGATGCGCTCGAGTCCGCCGCCAAGTGGTACCTGGCGGGCGAGCAGCCGGCGCGCGCCGCGCAGATCTATCTGGAACTGAAAAAGGACACCGAACAGGCCGCCGAGCGCCGTGAATACGCGCAGCTGGCCTATAACAGCCTGTTGGCCTCCGGGCAGGGTGACCAGGCTGCGCAAGTGCTCGCCGATGAAATCGATCAATTGATCAATCCGCAAACCGACACGGCCTGGGTGCAGCAGGGCGTCGATGTGGCGATCGCGAGCAAGCGCTTCGATCTGGCGCAGCGCTTCCTGCAACAGTGGCGCGTCTTGCAGCCGGACGACCCGCAAATCCTGCAGAAGGATTTCAGCATGCGCCTGGCCCTGGGCGACTTGCCGGGTGCCTGGGAAAGCGGTCAGCAATTGCTGGCTGAATATCCCGAAGATCTGCCCTTGCTGGAGCAGATGGCGCAGCTGGGTGAATGGCGCGGTGAAACCGAAGCGGCGCTCGGTTACTGGATTCGTCTGCTGAAGTTGCATGAAACCGCGCAGACCCGCGAGCACGCCTGGCGGCTGGCCAGCCAGCAGTTCGACTTCGATCGCTCGATTCCATTGCTCGCCGAGATCATGGAGCAACGCGCACTGACCGATGTCGAGCTCGATGCATTGATCTACGGCCACGAATCCCGAGGCACGCCGGAACAGGCCGAAGCCTGGCTGCACACGTATTTGCGCAAGTACCCCCAGCATCGCCTGGCCTGGACGCGCCTGCTGCAAAACCTGGAAAACACCGGGCAGTACGCGGCGAAGGCCAAGGTCTACAAGGACTATTCGAAACGTTTTGCCCTGACCACTACCGAGCGGGTCGATTGGGTCGACACCTACCTCAAGTTGTTCGATAACCCGTCGGCATGGCAGGTGTTGCAGGTCGATAACCGCAAGATCGTCGATCCGAACTACTGGCGCTCCAGGGCTGCACTGGCCTGGGACCTGGAGCTGGACGATGAATTGCAGGTGTCACTGGAGAAAATGCTGGTGCTCAAGGGCTCGCTCAACAGCGGCGACGAGAGTCAGTTGATCACGCTTTATCGCACCAATAACCCGCAGCGCGCCCTGCAGTTGATGATCGGCAGCTGGCAACGCAGCCATGATCAACAACGTCTGGTCGAAGCCTTGCAGCAAGCCCAGGAATTGCAGGACTGGCCCCAGGTGCAAGCACTGCTCAAGGACGCCGAGCAGTACCCGGATGCCTACGGCCAGGCTCAAGTGCTGGCGGTGCGTGGTGCCCTGGCGGTGCAGGACGGCCGGATCGACGAAGCGCAGCGCCTGTATCAGGAAGGCCTGACGCGCTTCCACGATGACAACCTGTTCCGCGAACGCCTGATGTGGCTCTACGTCGATCAGGGCAACACCGCCGAGCTCAAGCCGTTGCTGACGAAATGGAAGGCCCGGGCGCGTGAAGACCGGATCCTCTGGCTGCCGTTTGCCAGTGCCAGCCAGATGCTCGGGCGCGACAGCGAGGCGCTGGCCTGGTATCGCATGTACCTCAAGACCAGTCCGAATGATTGGCTGGTGCAAGCGGCCTATGCCGATGCCCTGGACAGCGCCGGTTATCAGGATGCGGCCCAGCGCCTGCGCCTGAAGTTGTTGCGCAGCCCTGAAGGCGAAAACCTGCAACCGTCGTCCCAGCGCTACGGTATCTGGTTGCGTCTGATGGCCAGCAGCTACTCGCCGAAGAAAGCGCAGCAGGAAGTGTTGAAGTGGAAGGACGGCTCGCCAGCGATGCTGCAGCTGTGGTTCGAACGTTTGCTGGCGCGTCTGGACGCGACCAACCAGGAGTCGCAGAAAGACCAGTGGCTGGAGTGGGCTCGCGGTCAGGGCTTGAAAGTCGAGCGTTATGAGCAGATTCAACAGGCCCTGCGCAGCCGCAACAAGGCTCAGGTTGAAACGCTGCTGGCCAGTAGCGACCTGAACCCGGCCCAGCGCGCGCAAGCTCTCAGTCGCTTGGGGCGCCTGAACGAAGCACTCGATACCAGCCTGACCGCGCTCGGCGACGATCAGCCGGAAGCGGTGCGCGAGCAATTGCGCCGTCAGGCGGTGGAGATCCACGAGCGCACGCCGCAAGGGGCGCAGTTGTCGTGGCATGAGCAAGACTTCGGCGGCCTTGAGTTCAACGCGCCGCGCCTGGAGATTGCACACAACCTGGGCGATCAGTGGTACGCCGACCTCCAATTGGAGCAGGGCGACTACCACGGCGATGACATCGAGTCCTCGAAAATCGGCGAAGAGCGTAACGCGGCCCTGACCTTGCAACGCGCTGTCGAGAACGGCAGCTACAAACTGTTCGCCGACACCAGTCAGCGCAAGGACGACGATCGCAATGGCCTGGGACTGTCCAGGACCTGGCAGTTGGGCGTGAGCGATGAACTGGAAACCGGCGTCGACTGGCATCGCAAGAACGAAGACAGCGGCTTGATGCGCGCTTTCGGTCAGCAGGATCGTGTGTATCTGGGGGGGCGCCATAGCCTGACCGCCCGTGACCAGCTCAGTTGGGAAGTGGCTCAGCGGTCGTTTTCCACCCGTGCCGGTGACGACCTGGGCGATGGCCATGCGCTGAAAATGGAGTACAACCACACGCTGGAATTCGCCGGTCCCAACTGGACCGTGCGTAGCGGTGTGGATTACCAGAAGAACCGGGTCAAGGACAAGACGCTGGATTATCTGTCCAGCAACTTTGGTGGCCCGGTCATCAGGGCGGCGCCTGTGCAGACATTCGACCCTGATACCGGTTTGCCCGATCCGATCAATCCACTGGACATCGAGACCGTGACGGCCAGCGATTTGCTGCAAAGCCGCTACGGCCAACTGTATGTCGGCAGTTCCTGGCGTCGAGGCCTGCCCGGCGCGCTGGTGCGTACCAAACCGCAATACACCTGGCTGGTGGACCTGACAGCGGGGTGGCAATGGACGGATTCAACCTTTAACTACGGCATCAATACCGGGATCGGCGTTGAAGTGCTGGGCGATGACGAACTGGCCTTCACCTTCGGCTACCAATCCGCGCCACAAGGCGGGGACGGCAAGGCCGGCGGAACACTGGGTGTGAGCTACGGCGTGCGTTTCGGACGCTGATCATGGAATTTCTACGGGAGAACAACGTATGCAAGCAATTCGTAATCTGAGCCTGGCGCTGGCGGTCCTGTTCGTCGCCGGTTGCGCCAGCTTCACCGACGATGCCAGCCCGACCCTGCCGCGCAATGCGCAGTGGGGCATCGTGCCGATGGTCAACTATTCGCAAACGCCGCAGGCCGGTGAGCGCAGCGAGCAAATCCTGCTCAGCGTGCTCAGCAGCCACGGCCTGCAACCACGGGTTTACCCAGCCAGCACCCGTGGTGAACAAGCGTTGATGGACGACAACGAGCGTCTGGCCGGTGCCCTTGATTGGGCCCGTGAGCAGAAACTCGATTATGTGGTAGCCGGCAGCGTCGAAGAATGGCAGTACAAGAACGGTCTGGACGGCGAGCCAGCGGTGGGCATCAGCCTGCGCGTACTCGATGCCGACAGCGGTCGTGTGCTGTGGAGCAAAAGCGGTGCACGTGCCGGTTGGTCCCGTGAAAGCCTGGCGGGCACTGCGCAAAAAGTGCTCGACACACTTGTTGGCGCCCTTCGGTTCGAGTGATTGCAATGAATTCTCCACACATGGATTACAGCCTGGCGCCTCGCGCCAGCGGCCCGGTGTCTTGGCTGGAAACGTTCCTGGTGACCGGCCTGGCCATTGGCCTGGGCCTGTGGCTGACCCCGGAAGACCCGATGCAGATGCACGGCGGTTTCCCCTGGCCGATTCTGGCGCCGCTGCTGTTGGGTGTGCGTTACGGATTTGTCCGCGGGCTGCTCAGCGCTGCGTTGTTGGTGATGGCAGTGTTCGCCCTGCGCTACAGCGGCCATGCCGGGTACGCCCAGCTTGAGCCGTCGTGGATTGTCGGCGTGCTGGTGTGCGGGATGTTGGTGGGCGAGGTTCGCGATCTGTGGGAACGACGCCTGGAGCGTCTGCAGATGGCCAACGATTATCGCCAGTATCGTCTCGATGAATTCACCCGCGCCCATCAGATCCTGCGGGTCTCCCACGACCTGCTGGAGCAGCGCGTGGCAGGCAGCGACCAAAGCTTGCGCAGTTCGTTGCTGGGCTTGCGTGAAAAACTGCGGGTGATGCCGGACGAAGGCGATGCGCTGGGCGCACTGGCCGACCCGATCGTAGCAGTGTTGGGGCAGTATGGCGCACTGCGGGTGGCCGGCCTTTACCGGGTCGACGATCGCGGTGAGCGGGTGTTGCCCACGCCGCTGGCCACCGTCGGTGTCATGGGCTCCCTGGACACCGAGGACGGTCTGGTCAAGCTCTGTCTGGAGCGCGGTGAGCTGGTGAGCGTGCGTCAGGAGCTGCTCGAAGCCGGCGCTGCGGCGCAATTTTCCTCGTTGCAGGCGTGCATTCCGTTGATCGATGCCGAGGGGCGTCTCCTGGCGATACTGGCGGTGCGACAGATGCCGTTCTTTGCCTTCCAGGATCGTACCTTGAGCCTGCTCGCGTTGCTGGCCGGGCACATTGCCGACCTGCTGTTGCGCGATACGCAAGTGCTGCAACTGGCCGATGCCGATGCCCAGCACTTTACGCTGCAACTCAAGCGTTCACTGGTGGACGTCGAGCAACACAAGTTGTCAGCCGGCCTGTTCGCCTTCGAAATGACCCGCGCCAATGAAGAACTGACGCGCTTGCTGGAACGCAGTCAGCGCGGTCTGGACCTGCACTTGCCGCTGCGCAACAACCGTGACCATCAGTTGTTGCTGGTGCTGTTGCCATTGACCAGCCCGCAAGGCACTGAAGGTTACCTGGCGAGGATCAACCTGTTGTTGCACGAACACTTTGGCATTGAAAGTGATATGGACAGCCTCGGCGTGCGGGTCATGCCTTTCAACCTGGAGCCTGGTGAACACAACGGGCTGCGTAATTTCCTGTTCAACGAGTGTGGTCTGAATGATCAGCAAGTGGCTGTTTAGCGGAGCCTTTTTGCTAGAGGCAGGCAGTTGGACCAGTCTATGGGTCGACGTGCCCGAGGCGCACCAATTGTGGGTGTTCACCTTCAGTCATGGCCTGGCCTGCGCGATGTTGTGCGGCGCGGTATGGCTGCTGTTGCCGGCGCGTTATCGCTCGCCGCTGCCGTGGAGCCCGCTGTTCATATTCAGCCTGGCGTTTTTTGTGCCGGCGCTCGGTGCGGTGGGGGTGGTCGCGGCGATCTTCCCGGCCCTGTACCTGCCACGCAAACGCGACAAGCAGGCCTGGCAAGCGGTCGGGATTCCGAGTCTGCCGTACCGGGCCCAACTGCAATCGCGCACGCCGATTTTTGCCGATGGCGGATTGCAGGACGTGCTGCGTCATGCCTCCGATCCAGATCAGCGCCTGGCGGCGTTGCTGGCTACCAAACGCATGCCCGGCAAGGAGGCGGTGCCGATCCTCAAGCTGGCACTGGGCGATCCGAGCGATGACGTGCGGCTGTTGGCGTACTCGATGCTCGACAAGCAGGAAAGCGACATCAACCTGCGCATCCAGATTGCCCTCGGCCAATTGCACGGTGCCACGGCCAAGGCCGCCGGTGTATTGCATGGCACGCTGGCGCGCTGGTATTGGGAGCTGGCGTATCTGGGCCTGGCCCAGGGCAGCGTGCTGGAACACGTGCTCAATCAGGCCAGCGAACATGCCGAGCAAGGCCTGGCCGCAGGCGAGGGCGGTGAACTGTTTCTGCTGGCGGGGCGTATCGCCCTGGAGCGCGGGGATATCGATCGCGCCGAAGTCCTGCTGACCAAGGCCCAGGAAAACGGCATGGGCGCGGCGCAGATTCTGCCGTTCCACGCCGAGCTGGCGTTCGAGGCCGGTCGTTATCACGAAATTCCCGGATTGCTCGCCAGCCTTCCGGAAAAAACCCGTCAGCGACCACCCTTCGCTGATCTGGTGAGGAGTTGGACATGAGTCGCAAGGAAGAGGCGCCAATGGCCGACATCTGCCTGCTGCTCGAAGGCACCTGGCCTTACGTGCGCGGCGGTGTGTCGAGCTGGATTCACCAGATGATCCTCGGCCTGCCGGAACTGACGTTCTCGGTCATGTTCATCGGCGGGCAGCGCTCGGCCTATGGGGAGCGTCGCTACCAGGTGCCGCCCAATGTGCTGCATATCGAAGAGGTCTTCCTCGAAGACGCGACCCATCCGACCGACATCCGGGGCACGCCACGGGAAGCCGACCTGCAGCAGTTGCAGGATTTGTATCGCTTCCTGCACCACCCGGACGCGCCGGAACCTGCGCTGGGCGAAAGCCTGCTCGACAACATCGTCCAGGGTCGTCTGACCCTCGACGACGTGCTGCGCAGCCGCGCCAGTTGGGAGGCGTTGAGCGAAGGTTATCGCCTGCATTGCGCCGACCCGTCGTTCATCAACTATTTCTGGACCCTGCGCTCGATGCAGTCGCCGTTGCTGATGCTCGCCGAGTCGTCGCGCCGCATGCCTCGGGCGCGGGTGCTGCATTCGATCTCCACCGGCTACGCCGGGCTGTTGGGCTGCATCCTCAAGCAACGCTGGAACTGCACCTATCTGCTCAGCGAGCACGGAATCTACACCAAGGAACGCAAGATCGACCTGGCCCAGGCCACCTGGATTGCCGAGAGTTCCGGACAGGCACTGAACCGCAGTCTCGACGCCGGCTCGGGTTACATCCGAACCTTGTGGGTGCGCTTCTTCGAACGCATCGGCCAGCTGACCTACAACAGCGCCGACAGCATCATCTCGCTGTATGACGGCAACCGTCAGCGGCAAATCAAGGACGGCGCAGATCCGGTGCGTACCCGGGTCATTCCCAACGGCATCGACCTGCCGCAATGGACTGCGGCACTCGAATCCCGCGCGCCCGGCATTGCGCCGGTGGTGGGGTTGATCGGGCGTGTGGTGCCGATCAAGGATGTGAAGACTTTCCTGCGGGCGATGCGCGGCGTGATCAGCACCATGCCCCAGGTTGAAGGCTGGATCGTCGGCCCGGAAGAGGAAGACCCCGAATACGTCAGCGAATGCCGCAGCCTGATGGCCAGCCTGGGGCTGGAGGGCAAGGTGCATTTCCTTGGCTTCCAGCGTATCCAGGAAATCCTGCCCAAACTGGGCCTGATGGTGCTGACTTCGATCAGCGAGGCACAGCCGCTGGTGATCCTCGAAGCCTGGGCCGCCGGTACGCCGGTGGTCAGCAGTGACGTGGGGTCGTGCCGCGAGTTGATCGAAGGCGGCAGCGCTGAAGATCGCGACCTCGGCCTGGCCGGCAAAGTCGTGGCGATCGCCGATCCACAAGCCACCAGCGTGGCGATCCTCGAACTGCTGCGCAGCCCGCAACGTTGGCAGGCCGCTCAGGCCAGCGGCTTGCTGCGGGTCACCCGTTACTACACCGAAGCCTTGATGCTGCAGCGTTATCGCGACTTGTATCAAGCCGCCATGGAGAACAGTTAAATGGCCGGGATTGGCTTCGAACTTCGCAAGATCCTGTCGCGCGATTCCTACACCGCGACCTTGCACGCTTATGTGTATGCCGGGCTGATCAGCTCCGGTCCCTGGGTGTTGTCGATCATCAGCGTAATGCTGGTGGGGATCATCAGCCTGGGCCTGGTGGTGCCGAACACCCTGGTCGGGCAGTTTCTGGTGACCGTGACGTATCTGATGGCCAGTTCGCTGATCCTCACAGGCGGCTTGCAACTGTTCTTCACCCGATTCGTTTCCGACCGTTTGTTCGAGCACAAATACGAACAGATCCTGCCCAACCTGCTGGGCGTGCTGTTGCTGGTCACCATCGGTGCCGGTGTGCTGGGAATCGTCGTGTTGACGACCTTGTTCGATCAGTCGTTGATCTACCGATTACTGGTGCTGTCGAATTTCGTGGTGCTGTGCAACCTGTGGATGGTGATCATCTTCCTCTCGGGGATGAAGGCCTATAACCGTATCCTGCTGGTGATGCTGGTGGGCTACACGCTGATGGTTGTCAGTGCGTATCTGCTGGCCTTCCTGGGCATCGCGGGCCTGCTGCTGGCGTTGTTGATCGGGCACAGCACGCTGCTGTTCCTGTTTCTCTATGACATTTTGCGCGAATACCGCGCCGAGAAACTGATCGCCTTCGACTTCCTCCAGCGCCGCCAGGTGTTCCTCAGCCTGCTGGCCACCGGGCTCTTCTATAACCTGGGTATCTGGATCGACAAGTTCCTGTTCTGGTTCAACCCGGGTACCTCGAACATCGTCATCGGTCCGCTGCGTGCGTCGATTCTGTATGACTTGCCGATTTTCCTCGCGTACCTGGCGATCATTCCCGGGATGGCGGTGTTCCTGGTGCGCATCGAAACCGATTTTGCCGAGTGGTATGACCGACTGTTCCGGGCCATCCGCGAAGGTGAAACCCTGCAGCACATCAGTTCGCTGAAAACCGAAATGACCCTGTCGATCCGTCAGGGCCTGCTGGAAATCTGCAAGGTGCAGGGGCTGACCGTGGTGCTGCTGTTTCTGTTCGCCCCGCGCTTGCTGGACTGGCTGGGGATCTCCAGTTACTACCTGCCGCTGTTCTACATCGACTTGATCGGGGTGAGCATCCAGGTGGTGTTCATGGCACTGCTCAACGTGTTTTTCTACCTCGACAAGCGTGCCGTGGTGCTGGAGCTGTGTGTGATTTTCGCGGTGTTGAACGCCGGGTTGACGTTGCTCAGCATGCACCTGGGGCCGAGCTTCTTCGGCTACGGCTTCACTCTTTCGCTGCTGGTTTGCGTACTGCTGGGATTGCATCGGTTGTCCACGGCACTGGAAGACCTCGAGTACGACACCTTCATGTTGTCACGCTAAACACCCACAAGGCGCTGGCGACCTTCGCCGGCGCCTTTACATGTCAGGTGTGATCTCATCCGATGACAGGTCATGTCAGCCCAATTTGCGCTGCTACGCTTGAACCGTCGGAGCTGGCGCCGAAGACGACGTGTTCCGGGCCTCCCGCTTATGTTGACCCCAGCCGATGCCTCCGACCGTGCCCGACCGCTTTGCGGCGCTGCACACACTAACGATGTGTTGACCCGCAAAGGGACCGAGCACGGCGCGTGAGTCTTCACGCTCCGCGCAGCAGGCAGGCCGCAATGACTGCTCAACGGGAATCCACATGCCACCAGGCAATCCTCTGGAGAAGTTCCCATGAGATTTCAGTTGCTCACGGCTGCATTGATTTTCGCCAGCACAGCGATGACGGACACAGCGCTCGCAGGCCAGACAGCCCCTTCATCCGCCGACAAGGCATCCTCCACCAGCGCGGTCAAACAGGAAATCAAGCTCACGCGGGTCACGCCCGAGTACTGGCGGGTGACGTTCCACAATCCGCCGTACAACATCTATGGCCCGGAAACCATGCCGCAGTTGAACGAAGTGGTCACGGCCATCGAGTCCGATCCGAAACTGGTGGTCGTGGTATTCGACAGCGATGTGCCGGACTTCTTTTTGACCCACTATGACTTCGTGCCGCCGCTGACCGATACCACCAGCCTGCCCAACGGCCCGACCGGCCTGCCGCCGCTGCCCGACATGCTGGTGCGGCTGAGCAAGGCGCCGGTGGTCTCGATCGTGTCGATTCGCGGACGCGCCACCGGCGTCGGCAGCGAACTGGCCCTGGCCAGCGACATGCGTTTTGCCAGCCGCGAGAAAGCCATCCTGTCGCAATGGGAAATCGGCGCCGCGCTGGTACCGGGAGGCGGCCCCATGGCTCGCCTGCCACGGCTGATGGGACGCGGGCGGGCGCTGGAAGTGTTGCTGACCGGCAACGACATCAATGGCGAACTCGCCGAGCGTTATGGTTACGTCAACCGCGCGCTGCCCGACGCCGAACTCGACAAGTTCGTCGACACCATGGCCCGACGCATCGCCCGCTTCGACAAGCAGTCGATTGCCGACATCAAGCGCCTGGTCGATGCCGCCAGCCTGCCGCCCAACGAAGCCATCGCCAGCGAATGGGAAGGTTTCATCGGCTCGGTGCAACGGCCGGCGGCGCAGGCGCGGATCAAGCAGTTGATGGAGCTTGGCCTGCAGAAGAAAGCGGATGTCGAGAAACGCCTGGCCCACTACACCGGTATGCTGGGCGAGCCGTCGAAGTAAGGTGGTCGGCCCCTGTAGGAGCGAGCTGGCTCGCGATGGTCGTGAACGATAACGCGTAAAACCAGATATCCAACGGCGCCCTCAGGTTTTTCGCGAGCAAGCTCGCTCCTACGCACAGCATTGCGGAGTACGAACGATGATCGAATTGCTGCAAAAGGTGCTCGATGCCCATGGCGGCCTGGAGCGCTGGAGCCGTTTCACCACACTCAACGCCACCATCGTGACGGGGGGCGAGTTGTGGGGGATCAAGAGCGTGTCACAAGACACCGTGCCCCGGGAAATGACCGTCAGCCTGCACCAGCAACGCGCCTCGGTGACACCGTTCGGCAAACCCGACTGGCGCACGGTATTCAGGGCCGACTACATCTCCATCGAAACCACCCAGGGTGAAATCGTCCGCGAGCGTTCGAACCCGCGCGAGGCATTCGCCGGGCATGTCATGGACACCCCCTGGGACCCGTTGCATCGCGCGTACTTCAGCGGATACGCCATGTGGACGTACCTGACGACACCGTTCTTCATGGCGATGCCGGGCTTCAGCGTCAATGAAATTACGCCCTGGCAGGAAGGCCAGGAGCGCTGGCGTGGATTGCGAGTGGAGTTTGCGCAAGACATTGCCAGTCACAGTCGCTATCAGGACTTTTACTTCGATGACGATTTTCTGCTGCGCCGTCACGACTATCACGTCGACGTGGCGGGTGGGTTTGCTGCCGCTCAATACGTGAGCGATTACGTTGAAGCCCAAGGCTTTCGTTTTCCGACCCGGCGTAGAGCCTACCTGCGGGGCGCGGATTTGCAGCCCATGCGTGAACGCTTGATGGTGTCGATAGACTTGAGTGACTTTCGCCTGAGTTGAGGTGCTTTGGTTGGCCAAGGCTGAATGGGCGTCAGTTGTTGCGATCTCGAACCACGGCATCGCAGGGCACCAGCCTATGGACCTCGTCGAGTTCCCTGGCGTGATGGATTCCCCATTCAATCAGCGACTCCAGGAGGGGGCGCAGGCTTTCGCCAAGCGGGGTAAGCAGGTATTCGATCCCCTGACGATCCTTGGCGCTGGGTTGCCGGCTCACCATTCCATGTTCCTCGAGCGCTCGCAGTTGCTCGATCAACACTTTCTGTGAAATGCCTGCAATGCGCTTCTCCAGATCGCAGGTGCGATGCGGGCCGTCCAGCAGCACATGAAGGATGACCGCCTTCCAGCGCCCGGAGAGGACAGCCAGGGTGCGCTCGACCGGCAAGCCCGGCAGTCTATTGATTGTCTTCATTTGCCACCACTGACAAAACGGTGTGTAGATGGGCGCGACTGACGAAAAGTACGCTTTCCTTCCGATCAAAACCGATCCGAAGGAAGTCCCATGATAGACCTGTTTGAATCTCGGTTGCTTGGCGGCACCGTTGTGCTGAAGAACCGCATTGTCATGGCCCCCATGACACGCACGCGGACGTCCGAGGGTGACATCCCGAATGAATTGATGGCCACCTATTACGGGCAACGGGCCAGTGCCGGCCTGATCGTCGCCGAGGCGACCGATGTTGCACCGTCCAGTAACGGCTACGCACTGACACCCGGCATCTACACGCAAGCCCAGCAGCAGGGCTGGCGTTTGGTGACCGATCAGGTTCACCGCAATGGCGGCACAATATTTTTGCAACTCTGGCACGTCGGCCGGATGGCCCATCCATCGCTCATGCCGAACGGCGAAGCGCCATGGGGAGTGACCGAGGAAAGGTCCGAGTCGCAGGTGTTTGCCCACGGCCCGGATGGCAAGTTGGACTTTATCGCCGCCGGTAAACCGAGACGCCTGAGGACGGAGGAAGTGATGGCGTTGGTCAGCACTTTTTCCCGGAACTGCGTCAATGCTCGGGAGGCTGGATTTGATGGTGTCGAAATCCACGGCGCCAACGGTTACCTGTTCGAGCAGTTCATGAACTCGGTGCTCAATACGCGCACCGATTGCTATGGGGGAGGCAGCGTAGAAAACCGTACACGGTTCCTGATGGAAGTCGTTGAAGCGGCGGTGCGTGAACTGGGTCCCGGGCGTGTGGGTGTCCGCCTGTCTCCGTTCGGCAAGTTCAACGGTATTGCGGCAGACCCGCTGACCGAGGAAACCCTGCTGTACGTTGCCGAGCGTCTGGGGCGTCTCGGCGTCGCCTATCTGCACCTGGTCTACGAGCTGATGCCTGAGGCGAACATGGAAATTGCCGAGTTCAAATCACACCACCTCGACCACACGCTGCTGGCCAAGGTGCGAGCGGCGTTTGCAGGTGCAATCATCTGGTGCGGTGGCTTTACTGGTCGCCAGAGCGCCCAGGACGCACTCGACACCGGCTTAGTGGACCTGATCGCCTTCGGCAGACCCTATATCGCCAACCCGGATCTGGCTGCGCGTCTCAAGCACGGCTGGCCGCTGGCCGAAGCGGACCGATCAACGTATTACACCCGACGTGGTGAGGTGGGTTACACGGACTTTCCTGCCTATCCGATGGTGAGTGCTGCATACGGCACGGCCTGACCGGGAGGGGTGTGCAGGCGCTTGATGCCGGCTGGTGGTTGCCCTGTCGGTCGCTGAAAACTTGATTTCACTGAATTCCAGGCACAAAAAAAGACGTCCGTGGACGTCTTTTTTGTTGAGTTGGTGGAGCCGGGGGGATTTGAACCCCCGTCCGCCAGTACTCCGCTGTCGGTACTACATGCGTAGCCGTGTCTATTAAGTTAACCCTCAGCGACCCGACGGGCAGGGTGCTTTGGGCGAGTTGTGTAAGTTTTAGCCGCTTCGTCCACAACGTACTGCACGGCGATTCTGTTCTATATGACAATCACTTTGGGTTTACAGACATCCCCTGGTGATTGCTGGACCCGAAGGTACCAGAAGCTCAGGGCTAAGGCTGCTTACGCAGCGAGAGCGAATTCCTGGCCGTAGTTTTCGTCATTGGCAACTATAAGTAGTTGCAACAGTGGATTTACGAGTTCTGTTACCAACTCGGCATGCACCTAAAGTTTCGCAACCGGCGTCGAATCCTAAACGGCCCCGAACTCATTGCTCGCAAATCATGGTGAGCAACAAGCCTGTACAGTCTACGTCAATGTGGCCCGGAAGGCCAACCCGAAGGTTGGCCTTGTCTCGCATCAGTTCCGGGTAGGGTTTCGGATCTGCATTTTGGTGATCATGCCGGAGGTGATTTCGATGCAATCCTTGTCGTTACCGGCCGCCTGGGCCGCCTTGGATTTTTCCAGCGCATCTTTGACGGTGTTCAGGGAGGTTTCAGGTATGGACGGTGCGCTGTCCACGAAGTCGCTTATTTGTTGAATGTTCGCCGCACAAAGATCCTTGTCTGCCGCGAATACGGGCGATGCCAGCAGTGCCGCAGTGATAAACAATCCAGCAATTGCAGAGTGCTTCATGGGTATCTCCTTGCGCATGAGGGCTCGGTGCTGCCGGTGAATGGGGCCGCTGGCCGAGGGGGTTATAAGCCCGTTCGCAGGGCCTAATCAAATGACTATAGCCGCGCGCAGGAATTCGGTTTTTTTTTGCAGCAGCGCAAGGGGTTGTAGGAGCGAGCTTGCTCGCGAAGGATTCAAGAGCGACGCGTTTATTCAGAAAGCACGCGTTATCGTTGACTTCCATCGCGAGCAAGCTCGCTCCACAGTTTTTACGCAGTGCGCGCTTGCGTCACGCGATCCACCAGATAGACCAGCCCGTGATAATCGATCCCGCCATGCTGGCTGAGGCCGATTTCACAGGTTCGGCTGGTGGAAATGCCTTCACTGCAGTACTGCACCGCGTCTTTCAAGGTGCGCAGCGAATGGGCGTTCAGCTCAGGCGTGGTGAACCCCTTGTCGCCGGCAAATCCGCAGCAGTGAATGCCTTCGGGGATGACCACGTTTTTACTGCACTTGCGCGCCAGATCGATCAACGCCTGGCTTTCCCCCAGGTGCTGGGTGCTGCAGGTGACGTGCACCGCGATGGGTGTGTCCTGTGGCGTGAAGTCCAGGCGATCCATCAGGTGCGTGCGAATGAAACGCACCGGGTCGTACAGGTCCAGGCGCACATCGCCGAGGTCCTGGGTCAGGCGCAAGGTGCAGGGGCTGGTGTCGCAGTAGATCGGATCGAGTCCGCCACGGCTGGCGTGGAGCAGGGCGCCGATCAGTTCCTGGCGTTTGTGTTCGGCCTGTTCGGCGTAACCCTTTGAGGCAAACGGCTGGCCGCAGCAGAGATTGTCCAGATTGTCCGGAAAGACCACCTGATACCCGGCTTTTTCCAGCAGGCCGCGGGTTTTGTCGTACAGCGACATTTGTTCCTTGTCCCCGGCTGACGGACCCATGGCGCGTGAAACGCACGCAGCCAGGTACACCACGCGCGGGCGCTCGTCCGTCACTGCCGGGCTGAAGCGGATCGCCCGTTCAGGCTGCGGCATGGCGTTGGTCCACTGCGGGATTTGCCCTTTGGACAGGCGGGTCACCGCTGCGGAAAGTTTGGCCAGTCGCGGTGCGCCCAGCAACATCCGCGCACCGTTGGCCACGTGGAGGGTGAAACGCGCGCCTTGCAACGCCGTGGCGAAATTTCCTTCAAGCCAGTTGGCAGTTTTCGTATGGGTGGCGTGCTGGCCGCGAAGCTTTTTCACCAGCTCGCCGGTATTGATGCCTACCGGGCAGCGTTGCGCACAAAGGCCGGTGGCGGCACAGGTATCAATACCCTGGTATTCATAGGCTGCTTCGAGTTCCCGGGTATCGACCCCGGCTCGCTTCTTCGCCTGGATGTCACGCCAGATCACGATGCGCTGGCGCGGGCTCAGGGTCAGGCCTTTCGAGGGGCAGACGGGTTCGCAGAAGCCGCACTCGATGCACTTGTCCACGATCTCGTCGGCGGCCGGCAATGGCTTGAGATGCTTGAGGTGGATCTGCGGATCGTCGCTGAGCACCACGTCCGGGTTGAGAATGCCATTGGGATCGAGCAGGCGTTTGAGTTGCCACATCAGCTGGTAGGCATCGCTGCCCCATTCCAGTTCGACAAACGGCGCCATGTTGCGCCCGGTGCCGTGTTCAGCCTTGAGCGAGCCGCCAAACTCCACCGCGACCAACTGCGCCACGTCATCCATGAACGCCTGGTAGCGTGCGACTTCTTCCGGGTTGTTGAAGCCTTGGGTGAAGACGAAGTGCAGATTGCCTTCCAGTGCGTGTCCGAAAAGGATCGCTTCGTCGTAATGATGTTTGTCGAACAATTCGATCAGGCGGTTCACGCCGATCGCCAGTTGTTCCACCGGGAAGGTCACGTCCTCGATGATCACCGTGGTACCGGTTTTGCGCACCGCGCCGACGGCGGGGAAGGTGTCCTTGCGGATCGCCCAGAGGCGGGCGTTTTCCAGCGGATCTTCGGTGAAGTCGACTTGCTTCTCCACCGGGAACGACGCCAATGACGTCATGATCTGTGCCAGTTGCTCTTGCAGCAAGGTGGACGATGCCGCGCGGGATTCGATCAGCAAGGCGCAAGCATTATTCGACAGGTGCTGTACGAAAGCGGGCATGCCGGGTTTGTTCTGCACCGAACGCAGGCTGCGCCGGTCCAGCAGTTCCACAGCTGACACCGGTTGGCTTTTCAGCACGGTGACCGCATTGCAGCAGGTCTCCACGTTCGGGAAGACGATCAGCGCCGAGGCCTTGTTCGGGTGGTCGATCACGGTGTCGTAGGTCACCGCGCTGATGAAGCCCAGGGTGCCTTCGGAACCCACCAGCAGGTGGCTCAAGATATCGACAGGCTCGTCGTAATCCACCAGGGCGTTGAGTGACAGGCCGGTGGTATTTTTCAGACGGTATTTGTGGCGGATTTTTGCCGCGAGTTCGGTGTTGGCGCGGGTCTCGCGACCCAAGGTCGCCAGGCGCTCCAGCAATGTTGCATGGCTTTGACGAAACGCAGCCACGCTGGCGGCATCTTCGGTGTCGAGACGGCTGCCATCGGCCAATACCAGGCGAATGCCGGCCAGGGTGTGATAGGTGTTTTGCGCGGTACCGCAGCACATGCCGCTGGCATTGTTGGCGACGATGCCGCCGATTTTGCAGGCATTGATCGACGCCGGGTCCGGGCCGATCTTGCGTCCGAACGGTGCCAGCCAGGCATTGGCCTGAGCGCCGATTACGCCGGGCTGCAGGCGAATTTGCGTGCCCTGGCCACGGATCTCGCGACCGTTCCAGTTATCCCCAAGGACGATCAACACCGAATCACTGATGGCCTGGCCGGACAGACTGGTGCCGGCGGCGCGGAAGGTCACCGGAACCTGATCGCGCTGAGCCAGTTGCAGCAGCGCTACCACTTCATCTTCAGACTCGACGCGAATTACCAGTTGCGGAATCAGCCGATAGAAACTGGCGTCAGTGCCGAACGCCAGGGTCGACAGCGGATCGTCGAAGCGCCGTTCATGGGGAATCAATTGCTGCGCATCGCGCAGGAAAGCGGCCGGTAGACTCATTGGTCCTCCAGGATCAACACCACCAGGTCCTTTGGACCGTGGGCACCGTAGGCCAGGACCTGCTCGATGTCGGCGGTCTTCGATGGGCCGGACACCAGCAGCGCATTGGTCGGCATGCCTTGAGCCCACTCGAATTCCTGCTGCACCTGATAGAAGTTATCACGGATCTCGCTGGCCTTGAGCAGGGCGAAATGCACCGGTGGCGCCAGGCTCATCAAGCGCGGTTCTTCCCGCGTCGGCCAAAGGATCAGGCTACCTGTCGCCGCGATTGCGCCCAGGGTGCCGGTCAGGCTCGCCGGAGTGTCGTTGAATAGTTCGGCTTTCCATTCTTCCACCGGACGGTCGTAGGCCTTGAGTGTCGGCAGCTGCGGATTTTTCGCCCAGTGCTCGGTGACACGTTGGCCGTGAGTTGTGGTCGGCGCGATCAACAGGCTCGGCAGCTGACGATCCAGCAGCAACTTCGCCAGCAAGGCGGGCCAGTCTTCACCCGAGGTCAGATGGATTTCCGTGTGCACCGCTTCCATCAGTTTGCGCAGTTGCGGGATGCGTTGCTCCGGGGTGTAGGTATAAGGCTCGGTCACCAAACCGACATTGAAGTTGTCAGTCACGGGTGTGGTGCCTGTCAGACTTTTACGCAGTTTGCCGAGAATGTTTTGCTTGGCGCTCATCAACGATCTCCCTGTTTGGCCAGATGTTCGCGAGCCATGTCATGCAGTGAACGGGCAGCGGGTTTCGGTGCGCTATGATTCTGCGTCCACGGGCCGACATTGCTCGGCGTGAGTGCGCGCAGTCGCGTGGCGAAGAAACCGAACAGGCGATACAGCGTCGGTGAGCTGTTGAGCCTGGCCCAGGCGTTCCAGATGAACCGTTCCTTGCGCGAGTATTTGCTGCCCTGGCCGCGCATCGCTTGATGCGGGCTATCGGGCGCTTTGACATTCTCTTCGCGCAGACGCCGCAGCAAGGACGGGATCGGAATCTTGACCGGGCACACTTCACCACAAGCTCCGCACAACGAAGAGGCGCTGGGGTGGTCCGGGACTTTCGCCAGGCCGACCATGTGCGGGGTGATGATTTTTCCGATAGGACCGGGGTAAACCTCGCCGTAGGCATGGCCACCGATTCGGGTATAGACCGGGCAATGATTCATACAGGCGCCGCAGCGGATGCAGTTCAGGGTCTGGCGCAATTCGCTGTCGGCAAACGCCTGGCTGCGACCGTTATCCAGCAGGACCAGGTGCACTTCCTGTGGGCCGTCCAGTTCATGTTCCTTGCGCGGGCCGGAGATCATGTTGACGTAGGTGGTGATCGGAATGCCGAGTGCCGAACGGGTCAGCAGCGACAACAGCGGCACCACGTCGCGCAGGTTTTCCACGACTTTTTCGATGCCGGTGACGGCGATGTGCACCGGTGGCACCGTGGTCGTCATGCGACCGTTGCCTTCGTTCTCAACCAGCAGCAAGGTGCCGGTTTCGGCCACGGCGAAGTTGACGCCGGAGACGCCGATGTCCGCTTCGAAGAATTTCTGCCGCAGGACCCTGCGACCGATCTGAATGAGTTGGTCAACGTCCTTGGTATATTCCACGCCAAGTTTGTCGTGGAACAAGGACGCGACCTGGCCGGCGTTCTTGTGGATTGCCGGCATGATTATGTGTGAAGGCTTCTCGTGGTCGAGCTGGACGATGTACTCGCCCATGTCCGATTCCAGGCATTCAATGCCCTGTTCAGCGAGGACATGGTTCATCTCCATCTCTTCGCTGACCATCGATTTGCCCTTGATCACTTGCCGCCCCTCGTGAGCGCGGATGATCGAGAGGACGATGCCATTGGCCTCGTCCACCGTTTCCGCCCAGTGCACTGTCACACCGTTGCGGGTCAGGTTCTGTTCAAGTTGCTCGAGCAGGTCGGGCAACTTCGATAAAGCGCGGGCGCGGACCGCATTGCCCAGCGCTCGCAGGTGTTCTCTTTCATGGGCATCGCTGAAAGCCGTTGCCCGTTTGGTCATCAGTGAATCCATCGCCTTGCGAAAGTTGTTTCGCAATTGCGCATCACCCAGTGCGTCGTGAGCCCGGGTGCGGAAATCTTCTTCTACGGCGACCGTAGGAATAATCGCGGAAGCGTTCATTGTGCGCCTCCGGTTCGCTGCCAGAGGAAACTGGCCAGGTGTTGGCCACGCAACGCTTCTTGCTGTTTCTCCAGCGAGCCATTGATGTTCATCAGGCAACCGCAGTCGGCACTGAGTACCTTGTGTGCGCCGGATTCCTTCAACGACCGGGTCTTGTCAGCCACCATCGCCCCGGAGATATCTGGCATACGGACGCTGAAAGTCCCACCGAAGCCACAGCATTCGCTTTCATGGCTATGGTTGACGCGTTCTACATTGCTCAATTGCGCCAGCAATTCGCGGCCATGCAAATGAGTGTTCATTTCGCGACGTGCCGAACACGAGGTGTGCAACGCCACTTTCACAGGCGTGCCACTGTCCTTGAGCTGCACCTTGCAGACAAACAGCAGGAACTCGGCCAGTTCATAGGTTCTGGCAGCCAATGCCTGAACCTGTTTCAACGTTTGCGGCTCGTCCTTGAACAGATCGGCATAGTGCTCACGCAACATGCCGGCGCAGGAACCGGACGGCACCACCACCGGATAGTCCCCGGCGAACAGCGCCAGTTGCGAGCGTGCGACAGTCCTGGCCTGCTCGGTGTAACCCGAGGTGTAGGCCGGCTGGCCGCAGCAACTCTGCCCTTGCGGGTACTCGACACGGATGCCTTCGCGCTCGAGCAAGTGGATCGCATCCATACCGGCTTCCGGGTAGAACAAATCCACTACGCAGGTCCCGAACAGGTAAACCCGTTGCGGTTTCTCGCTGGGGTATTGCCGAGGCTCGGGCAGTGGCGGGGCGACACGGGTCGCATTCGGCACAGCGTTGTAAAAAAGCTCGCTCATCAGGCGTGTCTCCGGGTGGGCCCGGTTATCCGTCCGCTGAGGCTGCTGAATATAGAGAGAGATGCTTTCAGCAGCCTTACAGACCGGGTTGTGAATAGCTGACGCCGGAGTCGTGGTCCGGCGTCGGTTTTTTCTATGCGGCGGGTAGTACTCAGTGCACCAGCATGCCGGTGAACCAGTAGGCCTGAGCCAGGGTGATCAGGCCGACGATGGTTGCAAAGAACAGGCTGTGCTTGAGCGTGAAGCGGAACAGATCCGATTCCTTGCCCACCAGGCCGGTCGCGGCGCAGGCCACGGCGATCGATTGTGGCGAGATCATCTTGCCGGTCACGCCGCCGCTGGTGTTGGCCGCCACCAGCAAGGTGTCGTTGACACCGATCTGATGCGCAGTGGTCGCTTGCAACGAGCCGAACAGGGCGTTGGACGAGGTGTCGGAACCGGTCAGGAACACGCCCAGCCAGCCAAGGAACGGCGAGAAGAACGGGAAGGCTGCGCCAGTACCGGCCAACACCAGGGCCATGGTCGACGACATGCCCGAGAAGTTGGTGACGAACGCGAAAGCCAGCACCATGCCGATGGACAGAATCGGCCAGCGCAGTTCGTAGAAGGTCTCTTTCAAAGTGGTCAGACCAGTTCTGAGGTTGATCTTCAGAACCAGCATCGAAATCAATGCCGAGAAGAAAATCGCCGTACCGGTCGCGGAAATCGGGTCAAGCTTGAACACGGCCGGGATGGCGGTCGGATTGGCCACGATCGGTGCGACTTTGATCACCATCTGGTCCAGGTGCGGAATGGCGAAGTTGAACACCCAGCTGTACATGGAGCCGCCGGCGGCAAACATGGCCTTGAACGGCTTCAGGGTCCAGATGGTGACCAGTACGGTGAGGATCAGGAACGGCGACCAGGCCTTGATGATTTCCCCCAGGCTGTAAGGCGAAGCCACGGTCGTGCGCTTCTGGCCGAAACCACCGGTACTGGCGCTCACCACAGAGGCGGATACGGCGCCGACGATGTGTTGGCCGGCGGCGCGTTTCGGCTGCCAGACTTTCAGGAACAGTGTCAGGGAAACCAGGCTGGCCAGGGCCGAAGTAATGTCCGGCAGTTCCGGGCCGATGAAGTTCGAGGTGAAGTACTGGGTCACGGCAAAGCTCAAACCGGCGACCAATGCAGCAGGCCAGGTTTCGCGCACGCCACGCAGGCCATCCATCATGAACACCAGCCAGAACGGCACGAACAACGACAGCAGCGGCAGTTGACGGCCGGTCATGGCGCCGATCTTGAACGCGTCGATGCCTGTCACTTGCCCGGCAACGATGATCGGAATGCCCAGGGCGCCGAAGGCCACCGGCGCGGTGTTCGCGATCAGGCACAGGCCTGCGGCGTACAGCGGGTTGAAGCCCAGCCCTACCAGCAACGCGGCGGTAATCGCTACCGGCGCGCCGAAACCGGCTGCACCTTCGAGGAAGGCGCCGAAGCAAAAGCCGATCAGCAGCACTTGCAGACGTTGGTCGTCGGTAATCGACAGCACCGAGCTGCGGATCACTTCGAACTGGCCACTCTTGACCGTCAGTTTGTAGAGGAATACGGCGGCGACGATGATCCAGGCGATCGGCCACAGACCGTAAGCGAAGCCATATCCCGCGGCGGCGAATGCCATGTCGACCGGCATCTGGAAGGCAAAGATTGCCACCAGAATCGACAAGGCCAGGGTGATGCTGCCGGCCACGTGCCCTTTGAGGCGGAACACGGCCAGGGCCAGAAAGAAAAACACGATGGGGATGACGGCTGCGAGCGCGGATAAACCGAGGCTGCCGAGTGGGCTGTAGAGCTGTTGCCAGGTTTGCATATGGGGTGGCCCCTAATTGTTGTTGGTCAGGCACTGATCAGCGTTCTTGGATAATTGGTAAGACCAATTTACAATCGCTGTTGGCTAGGGTAAAAGCCTTGTAGGCGGTGTGTCAATTTGCCGCCCTAAAACTTTTGTCGAATGCGTGTTCCATCAGGGTGTTCGGGCCTGGGGGTTAAATGCTTGCCAATAGGTGCCGACACGGCGCGAATGGGCCAGAATAGAGGCCCGGCGAGCCGTCGGGTCGTGGAGAAATCGAGTTATGGGGTTTGATCAGATTCGTCAGCGCCGTTTGTCTGACGATATTGTCGAGCAGCTGGAGGGCATGATCCTCGAAGGCACGCTGAAGGCCGGAGAGCGTCTGCCGGCCGAGCGGGCATTGGCCGAGCAGTTCGGTGTGTCACGCCCTTCGTTGCGCGAAGCCATTCAGAAACTGGTCGCCAAAGGATTGCTGGTCAGTCGCCAGGGTGGCGGCAACTATGTGGTGGAGTCCCTGGGTACGACCTTCAGTGATCCACTGCTGCAATTGCTGGAAAGCAATCCCGAGGCTCAGCGCGATCTGTTGGAATTTCGCCATACGCTGGAAGCGTCCTGCGCTTACTACGCCGCCTTACGTGCCACGGATGTTGATCGCGAGCGACTGACTGCGGCATTCAATGAGTTGCAGGACTGTTATTCGCGGCACGATGAGGTCAGTCGGGCGGAAGAAGGCGCGGCGGATGCGAAATTCCATCTGGCGATTGCCGAGGCGAGCCACAACGCGGTGCTGCTGCACACCATTCGCGGCTTGTTCGACCTGCTCAAGCGCAACGTGGTCACCAACATTGGCGGCATGTACAAACAGCGCACTGAAACCCGTGACATGCTGATCACGCAGCACCGGGAATTGTATCTGGCGATTATCGAAGGCAGGGCGGAGTACGCGCGGGAAGTCTCCAGTCGCCACATTCTGTATGTGCAGGAAGTGCTGGAAGAAGTGCGTCAGGAAGTACAGCGCGTGGCCCGGGCGGAGCGGCGCAAGGGGATGTAGAGGTATTCTGTGGCGAGGGAGCTTGCTCCCGCTGGGGCGCGGAGCGGCCCCTTTTACCAGCCACTACACTTCTAGATACAGAGCGTATTTGCCAGATTGCGGCTGCTTCGCAGCCGAGCGGGAGCAAGCTCCCTCGCCACAGTCGTCGCGGTCAGGCCAGAAGATCGAATATCAGTCTTCCTTACCCTTGTTCCGCACCGCACGCTGCAGCTCGCGACCGGCATCGCGTTCGCGCTCGGTATCACGCTTGTCGTATTCCTTCTTGCCCTTGCCCAGAGCGATTTCGCACTTGACCATGTGCTTGCTCCAGTACCAGGACAGGCACACGCAGGCGTAACCTTTTTGCTGTACGGCTGCGGACAGCTTATCCAGCTCGCGGCGGTTGAGCAGCAATTTACGGGTGCGGGTCGGATCGGCAATGACGTGGGTGCTGGCGGTCGTCAGCGGCGTGATGTGGCTGCCGAGCAGCCAGGCTTCGCCGTCCTTGAGCAGTACGTAACTGTCAACCAGTTGCAGCTTGCTTGCCCGCAAACTTTTTACTTCCCAGCCGGCCAGGACCAGACCAGCCTCGAACCGATGTTCGATGAAGTAATCGTGTCGCGCCTTTTTATTTTGCGCGATGGTCCCTGTGGGGTGTTTCTTCTGTTTAGCCATAGGGGCGGCATTATAGGGAGTTGCAAGCGAGTCGGCTACGGTGATGCTGCGTGCTTGAGCAGGTTGATTGAATCCCGGACAATGCGCGCTCTTTTTTTGAACGCTTGGTCGTAATATTGATGTCGACAGACAAGGTTTCTGTCCACGGCAGTTGGGCTAGCCGCTGGGTTTTCATACTCGCCGCGACCGGTTCTGCCGTGGGGCTGGGCAGCATCTGGAAATTTCCGTACATGGTCGGCGTCTATGGTGGCGGCGCCTTCGTGTTGATGTTCCTGGCCTGTATCGCGCTGATCGGTATCCCGGTCATGTTGGCGGAAACCCTGATCGGTCGGCGGGCGCGGCAAAGTCCGGCCAACGCCTTGAAGGTGCTGGCGCTGGAAGCGGGGCATTCGGCGAAATGGTCCTGGGGGGCCTTCGCCGGGATGATCACGGCGTTGCTGATCCTGTCTTTCTACAGTGTGGTTGGCGGCTGGTCGCTCGATTACATCATCGACATGGGGCGTGGCGACTTTCAGGGGGCGACACCCGATCAGGTGGGTGCGTACTTTGGTAATGTCATTGCCGACCCGTGGCGCCTGACACTTTGGCACACGATTTTCATGCTGCTGTCGGCGGTTGTGATCGCCAGGGGCGTGGTTGCCGGGCTTGAGCGCAGCTTGCGCATCATGATGCCGTTGCTGTTTGTGATGGTGATTGTGTTGCTGGGGTACAGCATGACCACCGGGCATTTCATGGAGGGCGTGCATTTCATGTTCGACTTCCATCCGGAAAAAGTCCTCGACGGTCTGTTGCCGGCCATGGGGCACGCGTTCTTTTCCCTGAGCGTGGGCGTTGGTTCGATCATGATCTACGGCGCTTACATGCCGAAGAGTTCATCTATTTCCGGGACAATCGTTGGCGTGGCGCTGCTCGACACTTTTGTTTCCCTGGTGGCCGGCCTGGCACTGTTCCCGATCGTGTTCGCCGCGGGTCTGAACCCGAGCGAAGGTCCTGGGCTGATGTTTGTCAGCCTGCCGTTTGCCTTCGGTAACGTAGCGTTCGGTCAGTTGATGGGCGTAGTGTTCTTTGTGTTGGTGGCGATTGCGGCCTGGAGTTCGGCGATCTCGTTGCTCGAGCCGATGGTGGCGTACCTGGTCGAGCGGACAAAAATCAGCCGCGTCTGGGTGACCTTCTGGCTGGCATTCACCTGCTGGTTTGTCGGTCTGGGCACGGTGTTTTCGTTCAATATCTGGAAGCAGGCCAAGTTTTTCGTGAACGAAGGCGGTTCGTTCCACCTCTACCAATGGGGAGCGGCGAGCGGCCTGGATTTCTTCGGTGTGATCGATTTCTTCACTTCGCGGATCATGTTGCCACTCGGTGGTTTGTGTTTCGTGGTGTTCGCGGGCTGGGTGATGAACCGGGAGGTGGTGCGCGACGAATTGTCGATCCGCAACCCTGCGTTGTTCGCCCTGTCTTTGTTCTTGATGCGCTATGTGGCGCCCATCGGCATTCTTGTAGTGTTTGCCGCCCAGCTGTGGAAATGACGCTGACATGACGACACACATTTCACGTTCGGCTTTGTTGCCGTACCCGGCGCAAGCCCTGTATGACCTGGTCAACGACGTGGCGCGATACCCTGAGTTCCTGCCGTGGTGTTCATCTGCCGAAGTGCTGGAAAGCTCGCCCGAGCATATGCGAGCCAGCGTCGGTGTGGCGAAGGGAGGGCTCAGCCAGCATTTCGTGACGCGTAATACCCTGGTTCCCGGGAAGTCGATCGAGATGAACCTCGAAGAAGGCCCGTTCACTCAGCTGCATGGCATTTGGGTATTCAAGGCTTTGACTGACAAGGCCTGCAAGATCAGCCTGGACCTGTCGTTTGATTACGCCGGTCCCATTGTTCGCGCGACCTTGGGGCCGTTGTTCAATCAGGCGGCCAACACGTTGGTGGATGCGTTCTGCCAGCGGGCCAAGCAAATACATGGTTGAGGCAGTGATCGAGGTCGAAGTGGTCTATGCCGCTGTTGATCGGCAGGTGCTTTTGTCGGTGAAGGTACCGCCAGGAACCAGCATTCGGGCGGCGTTGCTGCAATCCGGGATTGGCCAATCGTTTCCGGAGCTGGATTTGGCCACATGTCCCGTTGGGATCTTCGGCAAGGTGATCGTCGATCCCGGCAACCGTCCCGTCCAGTCTGGGGATCGAATCGAGATTTACCGGCCTTTGCTGGCGGATCCGAAGGAGGTTCGTCGGTTGCGTGCAGCCAAAGCGGTCGAAGCCAAGGCCCGGAATCAGTGAGTGTTACGGCCAGACAATAAAAAACCCGGACATGCCGGGTTTTTTATTGCGTCGCAAATTATTGCGGCGAGGTGTCCAGTGGTTCTGGAGTGGGAACCGGAACAGTTTCTACACCGTCCACTTCCTTCTGGATCTGATCCAGCAACGAACCTGGCTTGACCGGTTTTTCCGGTTTCGGCTTCTCGACGTTTTCAGCTGGCGCGGTCACGGTAGTGCCACTGTCCTTGCCGAGAATGGCCTCGTCACGGCTCACGCCTGGCATGAAATCACCAGAGAGGCTGACAAGTTGATCATTTGGGTTGAAGATAACGCTAATGCGTTCCTGTTGGCGTTCACCGCCCCCTGGTTGCAGGCTGTACAGGTAATCCCAGCGATCGGCATGGAACGTGTCGGTCAACAGAGGGTTGCCCATGATAAACCTTACTTGCTTACGGGTCATTCCCGGGCGTAACTGGTCTATCATGTCCTGCGTGACGACATTGCCCTGCTGGATGTCGATTTTGTAAACCCCGGGGAATGAACAACCGGCGAGTGCGAGCAGTCCCACAAAGGTGAAACTGGTTAGCAAGAGCTTGGTGTTTTGCATCGGTGGGCGACTTCCACTATCTTGGCTGGGACAACGTAAACGCCGATCATACCCGCATTAAGAGAAGCTGCGAAGCAGCATCGCGAGAAAGCTGACCATGGTTGAAAATAGCGAACTACGCAAAGCCGGCCTCAAAGTGACCCTGCCACGGGTCAAGATTCTGCAAATGCTCGATTCCGCCGAGCAACGCCACATGAGTGCCGAGGATGTCTACAAGGCACTGATGGAGGCTGGCGAGGACGTCGGTCTGGCCACGGTTTACCGTGTACTGACTCAGTTCGAGGCAGCTGGCCTTGTGGTGCGGCACAACTTCGACGGGGGCCATGCGGTCTTCGAGCTGGACGACGGCAAGCATCACGACCATATGGTCAACGTCGAGACCAGTGAAGTGATCGAATTCTTCGACGAAGAAATCGAGCGCCTGCAGAAAGCAATCGTCGACAAGTATGGCTTCGAGATGGTTGATCACAATCTGGTGCTGTACGTGCGCAAGAAAAAGTAAGCATGTCGCGCGAACGCAAGGTTCGCGAAACGAACGAAGGCGACCCCAGGGTCGCCTTCGTGCTTTCTGCATCGACTTAGGCTTTTGCAGCAACCACCATTTTTTTGGCGTGAGCCAGGGATTCCTTGGTGAGATCGATGCCGCCCAGCATCCGAGCCACCTCTTCGACACGGTCATTCTTGCTTAGTTTTGAGACGGCAGTACGGGTGGCATCTTCACCTCGTACTTTGTGCACAAACAAGTGCTGATGACCCTGCGCTGCTACTTGTGGCAAGTGAGTCACGGTCAGAACCTGCCCGCGCTCTCCGAGCCGACGCAACAACTGGCCGACGATCTCGGCCGTCGGGCCGCCAATGCCCACGTCCACTTCGTCGAACACCAGGGTCGGCACGCGAGAGGTTTGTGCGGTGATCACCTGGATGGCCAGGCTGATCCGTGACAGCTCGCCGCCGGATGCGACTTTCGCCAGGGCCTTCAATGGCTGCCCTGGGTTGGCGCTGACCAGCAGCTCGACCTGCTCGAGCCCGTTAGGCAGCAGTTCGTCTCCGCTGTTGGGGCGCAGTTCGATGGTGAAGCGCCCCCCAGGCATCCCCAGGCGCTGGATTTCCTGTTCCACTGCGCTGGCCAGGCTGGTGGAGGCCTGATGACGCAAATCGCTCAGTTCGCGGGCCTTTTCCTGGTAGTGGCGGGCGTAGGACGACAGCTCGTCGCTCAGGCGCTCGATGGATTCGTCGTTGGTGTTCAGGGTTTCGATTTCATCCAGCAGCTTTTGTTGCATCTCGGCGACTTCGGTCGGCTGAATGCGATGTTTGCGCGCCAGGGTGTAAATCGAGTCGAGGCGTTCCTCCAGATATTGAAGGCGCGATGGATCGGCGTCGAAGTTGTCGAGGAAGCGATTCAGCTCGCCTACCGCTTCTTCTACCTGGATCTGCGCACTGGTCAGCAGGCTGCTGGCCTCACCCAGCGCGCCGATCGAGTTGTTCACGCTCGAAAGACGGTTGAGGCTGGCGGTCAGGGCGTTCAGCACGTTGCCGGAATCACTTTCGCTGCATTGCTCGACCACTTGCCGGCAGATGCCCAGAAGGGTTTCGGCATTGGTCAGGTTCTTGTGTTCCTGCTCCAGCTGCTCCAGTTCGTTGTCCCCCAGGCCCAGGTTTTCCAGCTCTTCGAGCTGATAGCTGAGCAGTTGGTGGCGGGCGCGCTGTTCGTCGCCCGAGTTGGAGAGCCGCTCCAGTTCCTGGCGGGTCTGGCGCCAGCGTTGGGCGGCCAGCTGTACCTGGCGGGCAAGGTCGGTCGCACCGGCATACTCGTCGAGCAGGCGGCGGTGGGTGTCGGTCTTGAGCAGGGATTGGTGTTCGTGCTGGCTGTGGATATCGATCAGCAGTTCGCCCAGCGCCTTGAGGTCGCCCAAGGGACAGGGGGTGCCGTTTATATAGCCGCGCGAGCGTCCTTCGGCGGTAATGACCCGGCGCAGGATGCACGGGCCATCGTTCTCGAGGTCGCGTTCGGCCAGCCAGGCGCTGGCTTCCGGGATGTCGACCAGGTCGAAGGTCGCCAGGATGTCGGCCTTGTCTGCGCCGGGTCGAACCACGCCGCTGTCTGCGCGATCGCCAAGGGTCAGGCCGAGCGCGTCGAGCATGATCGACTTGCCGGCGCCGGTTTCGCCTGTGATCACGCTCATCCCGCGATCGAGTTCGAGATCGAGATGTTCAACGATGGCGTAGTTGTGTACGGACAGGTGCACCAGCATAAAGGCCGCTCCCAGGCATGAGGTCTGGTTATTTATACAGTGTTTTGTTTCGGGCTGACAATGCCCCTCGTTAGCTCGATTCGCTTGATCCGACGAAATCCTTAGTGCGTCCTGGAATGACAATGCAGGTGTTTTTTGTAGGGTTAATGCATCGATGCCCCTTGAAGCTGCATTTTGCGGCCCCATATAGCTGGGCAGAAGCGCGAGTCAGGCTCGCAGACGATATTGAAAGGAGAATTCTATGGCTGACGAACAGACAGTGGATACGCAAAATCCAGACGCCAACCAGGCGCCCGAGGCTTCGGGTGAAGACCTGGCGGCTCGTGTACAAGTGCTCGAAGAGCAACTGGCAGGTGCGCAGGATCAGGCTTTGCGTGTAGCCGCCGATCTGCAGAACGTCCGCCGTCGCGCCGAGCAGGATGTAGAAAAGGCTCACAAATTCGCGCTGGAAAAATTCGCCGGCGATCTGCTGCCGATCATTGACAGCCTGGAGCGCGGTCTGGAGTTGTCCAGCCCGGATGACGAAAGCATCCGTCCAATGCGCGAAGGTATCGAGCTGACCCTGAAAATGTTCCAGGACACCCTGAAGCGTTATCAGCTGGAAGCAATCGATCCGCACGGCGAACCATTCAACGCCGTCCTGCACCAGGCCATGGCCATGCAGGAAAGCGCCGACCTCGAGCCGAACAGCGTGCTCAAGGTGTTCCAGAAGGGCTACCAGCTCAACGGACGCCTGCTGCGCCCGGCGATGGTCGTGGTCAGCAAGGCTCCGGCGCCAGTTTCGCCTTCTATTGATGAGCAGGCTTGAAATTAGCCGCAAGGCCCCCATTTAGAAGTCAAGCGTTTAAGTGCTACCGCAGTTGGCAACAACCGCTGCGGCAACCAAATCCAAAGTTTCGGGAGAGTGAACATGGGCAAAATTATCGGTATCGACCTGGGGACTACCAACTCCTGCGTCTCCGTGCTGGAAAACGGCAAAGCCAAAGTTATTGAAAACGCCGAAGGCGCGCGCACCACACCGTCGATCATCGCTTACGCCAATGATGGCGAAATCCTGGTTGGCCAGTCCGCCAAGCGTCAGGCAGTGACCAATCCGCACAACACCTTGTACGCGGTGAAGCGTCTGATCGGTCGTCGCTTCGAAGAAGAAGTCGTACAGAAAGACATCCAGATGGTCCCTTACAAGATCGTCAAGGCTGACAACAACGACGCCTGGGTTGAAGTGAACGGCCAGAAAATGGCTCCGCCACAAATCTCGGCTGAAATCCTGAAAAAAATGAAGAAGACCGCCGAAGACTACCTCGGCGAGCCAGTGACCGAAGCGGTGATCACCGTTCCGGCCTACTTCAACGACAGCCAGCGTCAGGCCACCAAAGACGCCGGCCGCATCGCGGGCCTGGACGTTAAGCGTATCATCAACGAACCAACCGCGGCTGCTCTGGCGTACGGTATGGACAAGGCCAAGGGCGATCACACCGTGATCGTTTATGACCTGGGTGGCGGTACTTTCGACGTATCCGTGATCGAAATCGCCGAAGTCGATGGCGAGCACCAGTTCGAAGTGTTGGCCACCAACGGTGACACCTTCCTGGGTGGTGAAGACTTTGACATTCGCCTGATCGACTACCTCGTCGACGAATTCAAGAAAGAAAGCGGCATGAACCTCAAGGGTGACCCGCTGGCGATGCAGCGCCTGAAAGAAGCCGCTGAAAAAGCCAAGATCGAGCTGTCTTCCGCTCAGTCGACCGACGTGAACCTGCCGTACATCACTGCAGACGCCACCGGTCCTAAGCACCTGAACGTGAAGATCTCCCGCGCCAAGCTGGAAGCGCTGGTAGAAGACTTGGTTCAACGCACCATCGAACCTTGCCGCATCGCGCTGAAAGACTCCGGTATCGACGTTGGCTCGATCAACGACGTGATCCTGGTCGGTGGTCAGACCCGTATGCCACTGGTTCAGAAACTGGTGACCGAGTTCTTCGGTAAAGAAGCTCGTAAAGACGTGAACCCGGACGAAGCCGTTGCCATGGGTGCTGCGATTCAGGGTGCCGTTCTGGCCGGCGACGTAAAAGACGTTCTGCTGCTGGACGTCAGCCCGCTGACCCTGGGTATCGAAACCATGGGTGGCGTGATGACTGCGCTGATCGAGAAAAACACCACGATTCCTACCAAGAAATCGCAAGTGTTCTCGACTGCCGACGACAACCAGGGCGCCGTGACCATTCACGTGCTGCAAGGTGAGCGTAAGCAAGCGGCGCAGAACAAGTCCCTGGGCAAGTTCGACCTGGCCGAGATTCCACCAGCACCACGTGGTGTGCCGCAAATCGAAGTGACCTTCGACATCGACGCCAACGGCATTCTGCACGTAGGCGCCAAGGACAAGGCTACCGGCAAGACTCAGTCGATCGTGATCAAGGCCAACTCCGGTCTGTCCGACGAAGAAATCGAGCGCATGGTGCGTGATGCCGAGGCCAACGCCGAGGAAGACCGCAAGTTCGAAGAGCTGGCCGCTGCCCGTAACCAGGGTGATGCACTGGTTCACTCGACGCGCAAAATGGTCGCTGATGCTGGCGACAAGGTGAGCGCTGAAGAGAAGACCGCAATCGAAGCCGCAGTCGTTGCCCTGGAAGCCGCTGTAAAAGGCGACGACAAGGCCGCTATCGAAGCCAAGGTTGAAGAGCTGTCCAAGGTCTCCGCGCCAGTGGCTCAGAAAATGTACGCCGAGCAGGCGCAGCCAGCTGAAGGTGCTGCACCGCAAGGCGAATCGGCTGAGAAGGCTGACGACGTCGTCGACGCCGAGTTCGAAGAAGTCAAAGACCACAAGTAAGTTGTTGGTCGGCCGGTTGACTGCCTTCAGGCGGTGACTGGTAGGATGTCGCCGCGCGGGAGCTTGCTCCCGCGTTGGCGTGTCTGGAGTTAGCGAATTTTTACAGCATGCGACAACGTTCGGATGTTGGTGGCATGGCCGGAAATGCTCCTGCTTTCCGAGCCGAAAGTGCCGCATCGAAACAAAGACCAGGATCGTTGAATTGACGTGAGTTGGGTCCGGGCCTGCATTGGGGCTCAACGAGTTCGGCGAGGCTCAGGAGAGGTTTGTCGAACGTCCTCAAGAGTGCAAAAGACTTATGGCAAAGCGTGACTATTACGAAGTATTGGGTGTTGAACGAGGCTCAAGCGAGGCGGACCTGAAAAAGGCCTACCGTCGCCTGGCGATGAAGCACCACCCGGACCGTAATCCCGATGACAAAGCGTCGGAAGAGATGTTCAAGGAGGCCAACGAGGCCTACGAAGTGCTGTCCGACTCCAGCAAGCGTGCGGCGTACGACCAGTACGGCCATGCCGGTGTCGACCCGAGCATGGGTGGCGGCGGTGCCGGTTTCGGTGGCCAGAACTTCTCCGACATCTTTGGCGATGTCTTCAGTGACTTCTTCGGTGGCGGTCGCGGTGGTTCCCGTGGCGGTGCTCAGCGCGGCAGTGATTTGCGTTACACCCTGGAGCTGGACCTGGAAGAAGCGGTGCGCGGCACGACCGTGAATATCCGTGTTCCGACATTGGTCAACTGCAAGCCGTGCGACGGCTCGGGTGCCAAGAAAGGCTCCTCGCCGGTGACCTGTCCGACCTGTGGCGGTATCGGCCAGGTACGCATGCAGCAAGGCTTCTTCTCGGTGCAGCAGACCTGCCCGCGCTGCCATGGCCAGGGCAAGATCATTTCCGACCCGTGCGATTCCTGCCATGGCGAAGGTCGTGTCGAGGAATACAAGACCCTGTCGGTGAAAGTGCCGGCCGGTGTCGATACCGGCGACCGCATTCGCTTGTCCGGTGAAGGCGAGGCGGGTGCCCAGGGTGGGCCGACCGGTGATCTGTACGTGGTGATCAATGTGCGCGAGCACTCGATCTTCCAGCGCGACGGCAAGCATCTGTTCTGTGAAGTGCCGATCAGTTTTGTCGATGCGGCGCTGGGTGGCGAGCTGGAGATTCCGACCCTTGATGGTCGGGTCAAGCTGAAGATTCCTGAGGGCACCCAGACCGGCAAGCAATTCCGAGTGCGTGGCAAGGGTGTCGCGCCTGTGCGTGGCGGCGGTGCCGGTGACTTGATGTGCCGTGTAGCGGTCGAGACGCCGGTCAACCTGAGTCGTCGTCAGCGCGAAATGCTGGAAGAGTTCCGCAGCTCGCTGGCGGATGACAACAGCCATTCCCCGAAAACCACGGGCTGGTTCGAAGGCGTGAAGCGCTTCTTCGGCGATTTGTAAGGAGGCAGGCATGCGACGTATAGCTGTGATGGGCGCCGCCGGGCGCATGGGTAAGACTCTGATCGAAGCGGTGCATCAAGCGCCGGGCGCTGGTCTGACCGCGGCTGTGGATCGTCCTGACAGCACGCTGGTTGGTGCCGATGCCGGAGAGCTGGCTGCGCTGGGCCGAATCGGTGTGCCGCTGTCCGGTGATCTGGACCGTGTCGTTGACGAATTCGACGTGCTGATTGACTTCACGCACCCGACGGTGACCCTGAAGAATCTCGTCTTCTGCCGCAAGCACGGCAAGGCGATGATCATTGGCACCACCGGTTTCAGTGTTGAAGAGAAGCAGTTGCTGGCGGAGGCGGGCAAAGATATCCCGATCGTCTTCGCGGCCAACTTCAGCGTCGGTGTAAACCTCTGCCTGAAGTTGCTCGACACTGCAGCTCGTGTGCTCGGTGATGATGTCGATATCGAGATCACCGAAGCCCACCATCGGCATAAAGTCGACGCGCCGTCGGGAACGGCGGTGCGCATGGGTGAGGTGATCGCCGATGCGTTGGGTCGTGACCTGAAGAAGGTGGCGGTTTACGGTCGTGAGGGGCAGACCGGTGCCCGTGAGCGCGAAACGATCGGTTTCGCCACTGTGCGCGCCGGTGACATTGTCGGTGACCACACCGTGCTGTTCGCTGCCGATGGCGAGCGTGTGGAGATCACTCACAAGGCGTCCAGTCGCATGACCTTCGCCAAGGGTGCTGTGCGTGCCGCGTTGTGGCTGGATGGGCGCGAGCCTGGCCTTTACGACATGCAAGACGTGCTCGACCTGCGTTAAGATGTGCCCGAAATCGGGTTCAAACCCATCGTTTGAGCCCGGTTTTACTCCGCCAAGCGACGACCTGTCGCATTCTCCGGCCTTTCGGGCTCATTGGCGGTAGACCAAAAATGCCTTTTTCTGTAAGCTACAGCTTTAGTGTGTCCACTAAAAGCGCGCAGAATAATTCAGTGAAGAAGCGGGGTGACGTGTCCATACGTCACTCCGCTTTTTTACAACCTGCGATCGCCCTTTCAGGCTTTATTTACGGGAGGTCTTCTTGACTAAGCCAGCCATACTCGCCCTTGCTGATGGCAGCATTTTTCGCGGCGAAGCCATTGGAGCCGACGGTCAAACCGTTGGTGAGGTGGTGTTCAACACCGCAATGACCGGCTATCAGGAAATCCTTACCGATCCTTCCTACGCCCAACAGATCGTTACCCTGACTTACCCGCACATCGGCAACACCGGCACCACGCCGGAAGATGCCGAGTCGAACCGCGTCTGGTCCGCCGGCCTGGTTATCCGTGACCTGCCGCTGGTAGCGAGCAACTGGCGTAACACGATGTCCCTGTCCGACTACCTGAAAGCCAACAATGTTGTGGCAATCGCCGGTATCGACACCCGCCGCCTGACGCGCATTCTGCGTGAAAAAGGCGCGCAGAACGGCTGCATCATGGCCGGTGACAACATTTCCGACGAAGCCGCCATCGCCGCTGCCCAGGGCTTCCCAGGTCTCAAAGGCATGGACCTGGCGAAAGTCGTCAGCACCAAGGACACCTACGAGTGGCGCTCGACTGTCTGGGATCTGAAAACCGACAGCCACGCGACCATTGAAGCTTCCGAGCTGCCCTATCACGTGGTGGCCTACGACTACGGCGTCAAAGTAAACATCCTGCGCATGCTGGTCGAGCGCGGTTGCCGCGTGACCGTGGTGCCTGCTCAGACCCCTGCGGCTGATGTGCTGGCGCTGAAGCCGGACGGCGTGTTCCTGTCCAACGGCCCAGGTGATCCGGAGCCTTGCGACTATGCGATCCAGGCGATCAAGGATGTGCTGGAAACCGAGATTCCGGTGTTCGGTATCTGCCTCGGTCACCAGTTGCTGGCCCTGGCCTCCGGCGCAAAGACCCTGAAAATGGGCCACGGCCACCACGGTGCCAACCACCCGGTCCAGGATCTGGATACCGGTGTCGTGATGATCACCAGCCAGAACCACGGTTTTGCGGTTGACGAAGCGACCCTGCCAGCCAACGTCCGCGCGATCCACAAATCGCTGTTCGACGGCACCCTGCAAGGGATCGAGCGTACCGACAAGAGCGCCTTCAGCTTCCAGGGTCACCCTGAAGCCAGCCCTGGCCCGAACGACGTAGCGCCACTGTTCGATCGCTTCATCAATGAGATGGCCAAGCGACGCTGATCGCTCGCCGTGATGTAGCAAAGCTTGAGGGCGGTCCCGATACCGGCGGCCCCCTCAAGTCTTCAGAGATTGAACAAGACGGCTTGCCGACTGACCTGCGGATTTGAGTGACAAACCCATGCCAAAACGTACAGACATTAAAAGCATCCTGATTCTCGGCGCTGGCCCGATCGTAATCGGCCAGGCCTGCGAATTCGACTACTCCGGCGCCCAGGCCTGTAAGGCCCTGCGCGAAGAGGGTTATCGCGTCATCCTGGTGAACTCCAACCCGGCCACCATCATGACCGACCCGGCCATGGCCGACGCCACCTACATCGAGCCGATCAAGTGGCAGACCGTTGCCAAGATCATCGAGAAAGAGCGTCCGGACGCACTGCTGCCGACCATGGGTGGCCAGACTGCTCTGAACTGCGCCCTGGACCTGGAGCGCGAAGGCGTTCTGGAGAAGTTCGGCGTGGAAATGATCGGCGCCAACGCCGACACCATTGACAAGGCTGAAGACCGTTCGCGTTTCGACAAGGCCATGAAGTCCATCGGCCTGGCGTGCCCGCGTTCCGGTATCGCCCACAGCATGGAAGAGGCCAACGCGGTCCTCGAGAAGCTGGGCTTCCCGTGCATCATTCGTCCGTCCTTCACCATGGGCGGCACCGGTGGCGGTATCGCTTACAACCGTGAAGAGTTCGAAGAAATCTGCGCCCGTGGTCTGGACCTGTCGCCAACCAAAGAGCTGCTGATCGACGAATCGCTGATCGGCTGGAAAGAGTATGAGATGGAGGTTGTCCGCGATAAGAAGGACAACTGCATCATCGTCTGCTCCATCGAAAACTTCGACCCGATGGGCGTGCACACCGGTGACTCGATCACCGTGGCGCCAGCACAGACCCTGACCGACAAGGAATACCAGATCCTGCGTAACGCCTCCCTGGCGGTACTGCGCGAGATCGGCGTGGAAACCGGTGGTTCCAACGTCCAGTTCGGTATCTGCCCGAACACTGGCCGCATGGTTGTCATCGAGATGAACCCGCGCGTATCCCGTTCCTCGGCACTGGCTTCGAAAGCCACCGGTTTCCCGATCGCCAAGGTCGCAGCCAAGCTGGCTGTGGGTTACACCCTGGACGAACTGTCGAACGACATCACCGGCGGCAAGACCCCGGCGTCCTTCGAGCCGTCCATCGACTACGTTGTGACCAAGCTGCCACGTTTCGCCTTCGAGAAATTCGCCAAGGCTGACGCACGCCTGACCACACAAATGAAGTCGGTCGGTGAAGTCATGGCCATCGGTCGTACTTTCCAGGAATCCCTGCAGAAAGCCCTGCGCGGCCTGGAAGTGGGCGTTTGTGGTCTGGACGAGAAGGTTGACCTGAGCAACCCGGAAAGCATGAGCATCCTCAAGCGCGAACTGACCGTACCGGGTGCCGAGCGTATCTGGTACGTGGCGGACGCAATGCGCGCCGGCATGAGCGTTGAAGACATCTTCGGCATGACCATGATTGATCCTTGGTTCCTGGTGCAGATGGAAGATCTGATCAAGGACGAGGAGAAGGTCAAGACCCTGGGTCTGACCAGCATCGACCGCGACCTGATGTTCCGACTCAAGCGCAAAGGTTTCTCCGATCAGCGTCTGGCCAAGCTGCTGGGCGTGACCGAGAAGAGCCTGCGTGCTCATCGCCACAAGGTGGAAGTGTTCCCGGTCTACAAGCGCGTCGACACCTGCGCCGCCGAGTTCGCGACGGACACTGCTTACCTGTACTCGACGTACGAAGAAGAGTGTGAAGCCGCGCCGTCGGGTCGCGACAAGATCATGATCCTGGGCGGCGGTCCGAACCGTATCGGCCAGGGTATCGAGTTCGACTACTGCTGCGTACACGCGGCACTGGCCCTGCGCGATGATGGTTATGAGACCATCATGGTCAACTGCAACCCGGAAACCGTTTCCACCGACTACGACACCTCCGATCGCCTGTACTTCGAACCAGTAACCCTGGAAGACGTGCTGGAAATCGTCCGCGTCGAGAAGCCGAAAGGCGTGATCGTCCAGTACGGCGGTCAGACCCCGCTGAAACTGGCTCGCGCCCTGGAAGCCGCCGGTGTGCCGATCATCGGTACCAGCCCTGACGCCATCGACCGTGCCGAAGACCGCGAGCGCTTCCAGCAAATGGTCCAGCGCCTGAACCTGCGTCAGCCGCCAAACGCCACCGTGCGCAGCGAAGATGAAGCGATTCGTGCTGCTGCCAAGATCGGCTACCCGCTGGTGGTGCGTCCGTCCTACGTGTTGGGCGGTCGTGCGATGGAAATCGTCTACGAAGAAGAAGAGCTCAAGCGCTACCTTCGTGAAGCGGTTCAAGTGTCCAACGACAGCCCGGTGCTGCTGGATCACTTCCTCAACTGCGCCATTGAAATGGACGTGGATGCGGTCTGCGACGGCAAGGACGTGGTGATCGGCGCGATCATGCAGCACATCGAGCAGGCGGGTGTTCACTCCGGTGACTCCGCGTGCTCGCTGCCGCCGTACTCGCTGCCGGCGCACATCCAGGACGAGATGCGCGAACAGGTCAAGAAAATGGCCCTGGAGCTCGGCGTGGTCGGTCTGATGAACGTACAGTTGGCGCTGCAAGGCGAAGACATCTACGTTATCGAAGTCAACCCGCGTGCTTCCCGTACCGTACCGTTCGTGTCCAAGTGCATCGGTGTTTCCCTGGCAATGATCGCTGCGCGCGTGATGGCTGGTAAAACCCTGAAAGAGTTGGGTTTCACCAAGGAAATCATCCCGAATTTCTACAGTGTGAAAGAGGCGGTGTTCCCGTTCGCCAAATTCCCTGGCGTTGACCCGATCCTCGGCCCTGAGATGAAGTCCACCGGCGAAGTGATGGGCGTGGGCGACACCTTCGGCGAAGCGTTCGCCAAGGCGCAAATGGGTGCCAGCGAAGTGCTGCCGACCGGTGGTACTGCATTCATCAGCGTCCGCGACGACGACAAGCCGCTGGTTGCGGGCGTGGCCCGTGATCTGATCAACTTGGGCTTTGAAGTGGTTGCCACTGCCGGTACTGCCAAGCTGATCGAAGCCGCAGGCCTGAAAGTGCGCCGCGTGAACAAGGTGACCGAGGGCCGTCCGCACGTGGTCGACATGATCAAGAATGACGAAGTCACTCTGATCATCAACACCACCGAAGGCCGCCAGTCGATCGCCGACTCCTATTCCATTCGTCGCAATGCCCTGCAGCACAAGATCTACTGCACCACGACCATTGCTGCTGGCGAAGCGATCTGCGAAGCACTGAAGTTCGGTCCCGAGAAGACCGTGCGCCGCTTGCAGGATCTACACGCAGGATTGAAGGCATGAGCATAACGAAGTACCCGATGACCGTTCAGGGCGCTCGCGCCCTGGAAGAGGAGCACGCTCACCTGACCAAAGTCGTCCGTCCGAAGCTCAGCCAGGACATCGGTACGGCCCGCGAGTTGGGTGACTTGAAGGAAAACGCCGAATACCACGCTGCTCGCGAGCAACAAGGTATGGTCGAGGCACGGATCCGTGACATCGAAGGCCGTATGCAGAACGCTGTGGTTATCGACGTCACGACCATTCCTCATACTGGCAAAGTGATTTTTGGCACGACCGTCGAAATCGCCAACGTCGAAACCGATGAAAGCGTGACCTACCAGATTGTTGGTGAGGACGAAGCTGACATCAAGCTCGGCAAGATTTCGGTCGGCTCGCCCATTGCTCGCGCCTTGATCGCCAAGGAAGAGGGCGATGTGGTCGTCGTCAAAACGCCTGGTGGCGTTATCGAGTACGAGATTGTCGAAGTTCGCCACATCTAAAGGCAGGCGTCCGCTTCGAGCGGGCGCCATGCTTTGGCAGCTGACCCAGATGTTGTGGGTCGGCGGTCTGTGGTTGTTGCACATCGGTCTGCTGCCGGTACTGGGGCGAATCGGCCTGGCGCCGCTGCTGATCGACGAAATCGCAGGCATGTTGAATGCGCTGGTGGTGGGGTTTGCCGCCGCGTGCGTGGTTTTTCAGGCTTTGGTGCTGGTTCAGGCCGAGGGCCTTGCGAGTCTATGGCGGGATATTCGCGGGCAACTGTTGTTGATGGCGCTGTATGCGTGTGCGATGTACTTCGCGGCGCGTATCGGTTGGCCGGATGCAGTGCGTTGGCAGGTGTTCAGCTATCTTGTCCTGGGCCTTTCCGGGCTGGTGCTGGTATTGCAGCCCGTGCCGGGATGGAGTGGCAGGGTGCGCGAAGCACACCCTTGACCCTTGCCATCACTTGAAGCGATGGACGTTCGACAGCTGCTTGTTGACGCTGAAGTTCTTGCGGTAAATCAGTGCCATCTTGCCGATGACCTGAACCAGGTCCGCTTTGCCGACTTTGCACAGTTCTGCAATGGACGCCAGGCGCGATTCGCGATCCAGGATGTTGAGCTTGATCTTGATCAGCTCGTGATCCGCCAAAGCGCGTTCAAGTTCGGCTAGCACACCTTCAGTCAGACCGTTGTCAGCCACAATCAAAACTGGTTTCAGATGGTGGCCAATGGATTTGTACTGTTTCTTCTGCTCTTGAGTGAGCGGCATAATCTGACCCTTTCGTCTGGATTCTGTAAAATGGCGGCCATTTTACCCGAGGGTTCGTGGATCCGCCCAACTAATCACGACCCTTATCATCGAGGTGCCCAATGGCGCGTTCCAAGACAAGCCTTGGTTGGCTGAAAAGACATGTCAATGATCCCTATGTGAAGCAGGCGCAGAAGGATGGCTACCGCTCGCGTGCGAGTTACAAGCTTCTGGAGGTCCAGGAGAAATACAAGCTGATCCGTCCGGGTATGACGGTTGTCGACCTGGGGGCGGCGCCCGGTGGCTGGTCGCAGGTCACCAGTCGGCTGATCGGTGGTCAGGGACGCCTGATCGCCTCGGACATCCTGGAAATGGACAGCATTCCGGACGTGACTTTCATCCAGGGTGACTTCACTCGGGACGAAGTGCTCGCTCGGATCCTGGACGCCGTGGGTAATTCGCAAGTGGACCTTGTGATTTCCGATATGGCCCCCAATATGAGTGGTACGCCTGCCGTAGATATGCCCAAAGCCATGTTTCTTTGCGAGCTGGCGCTTGATCTGGCGGCTCGGATACTCAAGCCGGGTGGTAATTTCGTGATCAAGGTTTTTCAGGGTGAAGGGTTTGATGCTTACGTGAAGGACGCTCGTCAGAAATTCGACAAGGTCCAGATGATCAAGCCGGACTCTTCCCGTGGCAGTTCCCGCGAGCAATACATGCTGGCTTGGGGCTACCGCGGTCGGAGTGAATAAAGCGGTTTTTTTTGCGGGGCAATAGGAATTTCGTATTTCGCCCTGTGAGAAATAGCGAATATTGTGTAGGAAGTGTTTCACAAAGGGTTACAGACGGCGCCTGCCAGAGTTGTAGGTAATGTAGTAAGTTAGGCCGGTGAATATCATGCGAAGCGCGCGCCATTAGCGGAGCTTGCTTCAGAGGGTAGTTAATTGAACGATATGGCAAAGAATCTGATCCTGTGGTTGATCATCGCGGCTGTCCTGGTGACGGTGATGAACAACTTCTCCAGCCCTAACGAGCCGCAGACCCTCAACTATTCCGACTTCATCCAGCAGGTCAAGGATGGCAAGGTCGAGCGCGTGGCGGTTGATGGCTACGTGATTACCGGCAAGCGCAACGATGGCGACAGCTTCAAGACCATTCGTCCGGCAATCCAGGATAACGGTCTGATCGGCGATCTGGTGGATAACCACGTCGTGGTCGAAGGCAAGCAGCCTGAACAGCAGAGCATCTGGACTCAACTCCTGGTGGCGAGCTTCCCGATCCTGGTGATCATTGCCGTGTTCATGTTCTTCATGCGGCAGATGCAGGGTGGTGCCGGTGGCAAGGGCGGGCCAATGAGCTTTGGCAAGAGCAAGGCACGCCTGCTCTCCGAGGATCAGGTAAAGACCACCCTGGCTGACGTTGCCGGTTGCGACGAAGCCAAGGAAGAAGTCGGCGAGCTGGTCGAGTTCCTGCGTGATCCGGGCAAGTTCCAGCGCCTGGGCGGTCGTATCCCTCGCGGCGTGCTGATGGTCGGCCCTCCGGGTACCGGTAAGACCTTGCTGGCCAAGGCCATTGCTGGCGAAGCCAAAGTACCGTTCTTCACCATCTCCGGTTCCGATTTCGTCGAAATGTTTGTCGGTGTGGGTGCCAGCCGTGTTCGCGATATGTTCGAACAGGCCAAGAAGCACGCGCCATGCATCATCTTCATCGATGAAATCGACGCCGTCGGTCGCCACCGTGGCGCTGGCATGGGCGGCGGTCACGACGAGCGCGAGCAGACTCTCAACCAGTTGCTGGTGGAGATGGACGGTTTCGAAATGAACGACGGCATCATCGTGATTGCCGCGACCAACCGTCCTGACGTACTGGACCCTGCGCTGCTGCGTCCGGGCCGTTTCGACCGTCAGGTTGTGGTTGGTCTGCCGGATATTCGCGGTCGTGAACAGATTCTCAAGGTCCACATGCGCAAAGTGCCAATGGGTGATGACGTCGCTCCTGCCGTGATCGCCCGTGGTACACCTGGTTTCTCCGGTGCCGACCTGGCCAACCTGGTGAACGAGGCGTCGTTGTTCGCCGCGCGTGCCGGCAAGCGCATCGTTGAAATGAAAGAATTCGAACTGGCCAAAGACAAGATCATGATGGGTGCCGAGCGCAAATCCATGGTCATGTCCGAGAAAGAAAAGCAGAACACCGCTTATCACGAGGCGGGTCACGCTATCGTTGGTCGCGTCGTGCCTGAGCATGATCCTGTGTACAAGGTCTCTATCATCCCGCGCGGTCGTGCGCTGGGTGTGACCATGTTCCTGCCGGAAGAGGATCGCTACAGCCTGTCCAAGCGCGCCTTGATCAGCCAGATCTGCTCGCTGTACGGTGGCCGTATCGCCGAAGAGATGACCCTGGGCTTCGATGGTGTTACCACCGGCGCCTCCAACGACATCATGCGTGCCAGTCAGATTGCGCGGAACATGGTGACCAAGTGGGGGCTGTCGGAGAAGCTCGGTCCATTGATGTACGCCGAAGAAGAGGGCGAAGTGTTCCTCGGTCGCGGCGGTGGTGGCCAGAATGCAAGCTTCTCGGGTGAAACGGCGAAGCTGATCGACTCCGAAGTGCGCAGTATCATTGATCAGTGCTATGGCACGGCGAAACAGATCCTTACGGATAATCGTGACAAACTCGACGCCATGGCTGATGCCCTGATGAAGTACGAAACCATTGATGCCGAGCAGATTGACGACATCATGGCCGGACGTACTCCTCGCGAACCTCGCGATTGGTCGGGTGGTACCGGTACTTCCGGAACGCCACCGGCGGTGCAGGATGAGCGTCCGCAAACACCTATCGGCGGTCCGGCTGCTGACGTTTAAGGTTTGAAATGACTTTTGTTCAGTCCTCGACCCGGTTGCCTTGCGGCAACCGGGTTCTTGATTTGGCCCAGACGCATGTCATGGGCATTCTCAATGTCACTCCCGATTCTTTCTCCGATGGCGGTCAATACAGCCAGCTCGATGCCGCCTTGCGCCACGCCGAAGCCATGGTGGCGGCTGGTGCGACACTGATCGATGTCGGCGGTGAATCGACGCGACCCGGTGCCAGGGCGGTATCGCCGCTGGAGGAGCTTGAGCGCGTCGCTCCGATTGTCGAACGAATACATCGCGAGCTGGATGTGATTATCTCGGTCGATACCTCCACGCCGGCAGTCATGCGCGAAACCGCACGGCTGGGGGCTGGTTTGATCAACGACGTGCGTTCGCTGCGCCGCGATGGTGCATTGGATGCGGCGGCGGCCACGGGGTTGCCGGTCTGTCTGATGCATATGCTCGGTGAGCCGGGCGACATGCAGGACAACCCGCAGTACCAGAACGTTACAAAAGAGGTTGGCGAGTTTCTTGCCGGGCGCATGGCTGAATGCGCCTCAGTGGGAATTCCCGCTGAACGGATCATTCTTGATCCGGGTTTTGGTTTCGCCAAAACCTTGCAGCACAATCTAAGCTTGTTCAAGCATATGGAGGCCTTGCACGCCTTGGGGCGGCCCCTGTTGGTCGGGGTTTCGCGCAAGAGCATGATAGGTCAGGCGTTGAGTCGTCCAGTGGATGAGCGCCTGTATGGCGGGCTCGCCCTGGCGGCGCTGGCTTCACACAAGGGTGCGCGTATATTGCGCGTCCATGATGTAGCCGAGACAATCGACGTGGTGAGGATGATCGCCGCAGTTGAATCAGCCGAATAAGAATGATGGAGCGCTTATGACTAGGAAATACTTTGGTACTGACGGCATTCGTGGTCGAGTTGGCGAATACCCGATTACTCCTGACTTTATGCTTAAGCTCGGCTGGGCTGCGGGCATGGCGTTCCGCAAAATGGGTGCCTGCAAGGTGCTCGTCGGCAAGGACACCCGGATTTCCGGATATATGTTCGAGTCGGCGCTTGAAGCCGGCCTGACATCGGCGGGAGCTGACGTGATGCTGCTCGGCCCGATGCCGACGCCGGCCATTGCTTATTTGTCGCGCACGTTCCAGGCTGAGGCCGGTATCGTGATCAGCGCCTCGCACAACCCCCATGACGATAACGGCATCAAGTTTTTCTCTGGCAAGGGCACCAAGCTGCCGGATGAGCTGGAGTTGATGATCGAAGAGCTGCTGGACACGCCGATGACCGTGGTCGAGTCGAGCAAAATCGGCAAGGTCTCGCGAATCAATGACGCCTCCGGCCGCTATATCGAGTTCTGCAAGAGCAGCGTGCCGACCGGTACCAGTTTCTCTGGGTTGAAGATCGTTCTCGACTGCGCCCACGGTGCGACTTATAAAGTCGCGCCTAGTGTGTTCCGTGAGCTGGGCGCCGAAGTCGTGGTGCTGTCTGCGCAACCTAATGGATTAAACATCAACGATAACTGTGGTTCGACCCATATGGGGCAATTGCAGGCCGCCGTCCTGGCCGAGCATGCTGATCTGGGTATCGCATTCGATGGCGATGGCGATCGTGTCCTGATGGTCGATCACACCGGTACAATCGTTGATGGTGACGAATTGCTGTTCATCATTGCTCGCGATCTGCATGAGCGGGGCAAGTTGCAGGGCGGTGTGGTCGGTACATTGATGAGTAACCTGGGCCTTGAACTGGCGTTGGCGGACCTGGCTATTCCATTCGTGCGGGCCAATGTCGGCGACCGTTATGTGATCGCTGATCTGCTGGAGCGCAATTGGCTGGTAGGTGGTGAAAATTCCGGTCATATCGTTTGCTTCAATCACACGACTACCGGCGATGCGATCATCGCTGCGCTGCAGGTGCTGATGGCGCTGAAGACGCGCTCCGAAGGGTTGGCTCAGTCCCGCCAGGCGCTGCGCAAGTGCCCTCAGGTGCTGATCAATGTACGCTTCGGTGGTGGCGCAAGTCCGCTGGATCATCCGGCGGTCAAGGAAGCCAGCGAGCGTGTGACCAAGGCCATGGCAGGTCGCGGGCGTGTGCTGTTGCGCAAGTCCGGTACAGAGCCGCTGGTGCGTGTCATGGTCGAAGGCGAAGATGAAAAGCAAGTTCGTGCGTATGCCGAAGAGCTGGCAAAACTGGTAACTGAAGTTTCTGCCTGAATTCGGCTTGCCAGCCTTGATTGTGTTGGGTAACATCTGCGCCCACTTTGACCGACGAGGTACAGCATGCGTCGCCCTATGGTAGCTGGTAACTGGAAGATGCACGGTACCCGCGCCAGCGTCGCTGAGCTGATCAACGGCCTACGTGACTTGGCCTTGCCGAGCGGTGTTGAAGTAGCGGTATTCCCGCCTTTGTTGCATGTCAGCCAAGTGGTTGATGGCTTGAAAGGAAAGTCGATTTCGATCGGCGCGCAGAATTCTGCGGTGGAAGCCGGGCAAGGCGCACTGACCGGTGAGGTCTCACCAAGTCAGTTGGTGGATGCAGGTTGTTCCCTGGTGCTTGTCGGGCACTCCGAGCGCCGTCAGTTAATGGGCGAGCAGGACGAAGTGCTGATTCGCAAGTTTGCGGCGGCGCAGGCAAGTGGCCTGGTTCCGGTGTTGTGCATAGGGGAGACCCTTGAGCAGCGTGAGGCCGGGAAGACGCTTGAAGTCGTCTCGCAGCAGCTGGGCAGCATCATCGACGAGTTGGGTGTCGGTGCTTTTGCAAATGCAGTCATTGCTTACGAGCCGGTCTGGGCCATTGGTACCGGGCTGACTGCTTCGCCGCAACAGGCTCAGGATGTGCATGCAGCCATCCGCGCTCAGTTGGCGGCAGAAAATTCTGAAGTCGCGCAAGGTGTGCGGCTTCTATACGGCGGCAGCGTGAAGGCGGCCAATGCGGTCGAACTGTTCGGCATGCCGGATATCGATGGGGGCCTCATTGGTGGGGCTTCCCTGAATGCAGATGAGTTCGGTGCGATTTGTCGCGCCGCGGGAAACTGAAAAAATGCTGGAAACAGTCGTAGTCGTTTTTCATCTGCTGGGTGCATTGGGCGTAGTAGCTCTGGTATTGCTGCAGCAGGGTAAAGGTGCGGATGCTGGCGCGTCTTTCGGAGCAGGTGCTTCAAATACTGTGTTCGGAAGCCAAGGTTCCTCTACCTTTCTTAGTAAGTTTACTGCTATACTTGCCGCAGGTTTTTTCATAACCAGCTTGGGGTTAGGTTACTTTGCTAAAGAGAAGGCTCACCAGCTGACTCAAGTAGGTCTCCCAAATCCAGCGGTACTGGAAGTTCCAAAGCAACAACCGGCTTCTGATGATGTCCCGGTGCTTCAAGAGCAAAAGTCGGCTACTCCAGCGACTGACGTGCCTCCAGCTCAAGAGCAGAAGTAAGAAGGGTTTCAAACGTAGTATTGCCGAGGTGGTGGAATTGGTAGACACGCAACCTTGAGGTGGTTGTGCCCATAGGGTGTAGGGGTTCGAGTCCCCTTCTCGGTACCAATTAGTCAGGAGAGCCCGCTGTTGCGGGCTTTCTTGCAGGTGGAAGGTTACATTGACCCTGTCAGGGATCGGTCGTATACTTCCGCCCCAGCTTTGTCGCGGGGTGGAGCAGTCTGGTAGCTCGTCGGGCTCATAACCCGAAGGTCGTCGGTTCAAATCCGGCCCCCGCAACCAGTTTAAGGAGCCCCTTTTAAGGGGCTTTTTGTTAGCTGGACACTTTCAACGCCGCTGTTCGACGGCGTTTCAAGGATGGGCGTTTCGCCCATTTTTTTATTTTGCATAGCATGCACATACATGCACTAGGGGGTTCAGGTGTCGAGCAAGCTAGAAGAGTTGCAGGCCTTGCTGGCCCCGGTGGTCGTGGCCCTAGGCTATGAATGCTGGGGTATTGAGTTTTCGGCTCAAGGTCGTCACTCAATGTTGCGCGTTTATATCGATAAAGAGGGCGGTGTGCTGGTGGACGATTGCGCCATCGTAAGCCGTCAGATCAGCGGCGTCCTGGATGTTGAAGATCCAATCTCCGTTGAATACACCCTTGAAGTTTCCTCGCCTGGCATGGAACGCCCACTGTTCACTCTTGAGCAGTTTGCAAAATTTGCCGGTGAACAAGTGAAGATCAAGCTGCGCTCGCCTTTTGAAGGTCGACGCAACTTTCAGGGCCTTCTGCGCGGTGTAGAAGAGCAGGATGTCGTGGTGCAGGTAGATGACCATGAGTTCCTGTTGCCGATCGATATGATCGACAAGGCCAACATTATTCCCAGTTTTGACTGAGACGCGGATCCCGCGGATCCAATGGCTTGCGAAAGGCGAGGCGTACGATGAGCAAAGAAGTACTGCTGGTTGTTGAGTCGGTATCCAATGAAAAGGGTGTACCGGCAAGCGTAATTTTTGAAGCGTTGGAGCTGGCTCTGGCCACTGCTACCAAAAAGCGTTTCGAGGACGAAGTTGATCTGCGTGTGGAAATCAATCGCCACACCGGTGCTTACGAGACATTCCGTCGCTGGACGGTCGTCGAAGAAGCAGACCTGGACGATCCGGCCATCGAAACCTGGCCGAGCAAGGTTGCAGAGACGCATCCTGGTGCCAAGGTCGGCGATGTCGTAGAAGAAAAGATCGAGTCGATCGAGTTCGGTCGTATCGCGGCACAGACTGCCAAGCAAGTGATTGTGCAGAAAGTACGCGAAGCCGAGCGCGCTCAGGTTGTTGACGCATACCGCGAGCGCCTGGGCGAAATCATCTCCGGCACCGTGAAGAAAGTGACTCGCGACAACGTGATCGTTGATCTGGGTAATAACGCCGAAGCGTTGCTGGCTCGTGAAGACATCATTTCCCGCGAGACCTTCCGGGTTGGCGTGCGCCTGCGTGCACTGCTCAAGGAAATCCGCACCGAGAACCGCGGCCCGCAGCTGATCCTGTCGCGTACCGCGCCGGAAATGCTGATCGAGTTGTTCCGAATCGAAGTGCCGGAAATCGCCGAAGGCCTGATCGAAGTGATGGCGGCGTCCCGTGACCCGGGCTCGCGTGCCAAGATCGCCGTGCGCTCCAAAGACAAACGCATCGACCCGCAGGGCGCTTGCATCGGTATGCGCGGTTCGCGCGTCCAGGCAGTGTCGGGTGAGTTGGGTGGTGAGCGTGTCGACATCGTCCTGTGGGACGACAACCCGGCTCAGTTCGTGATCAACGCCATGTCCCCGGCCGAGGTCGCAGCAATTATCGTCGACGAAGATGCCCATGCCATGGACATCGCCGTTGGCGCAGACAATCTGGCTCAGGCCATCGGTCGCGGTGGTCAGAACGTGCGTCTGGCCAGCCAATTGACTGGCTGGACCCTGAACGTGATGACCGAATCGGACATCCAGGCTAAGCAGCAAGCAGAAACCGGTGACATCCTGCGCAACTTCATCGAAGAGCTGGAAGTCGATGAAGAACTGGCGCAGGTGCTGGTTGATGAAGGCTTCACCAGCCTGGAAGAGATTGCCTACGTACCGTTGGAAGAAATGCTCAACATCGACGGCTTTGACGAAGACATCGTCAACGAGCTTCGCGCTCGTGCCAAGGATCGTTTGTTGACCAAAGCCATCGCTACTGAGGAAAAGCTGGCAGACGCCCATCCGGCCGAAGACCTGCTCTCGCTTGAGGGTATGGACAAGGATTTGGCGATGGAACTGGCGGTGCGCGGCGTAATTACCCGCGAAGACCTGGCCGAGCAGTCTATTGACGATCTGCTCGACATCGACGGCATTGACGATGATCGTGCCGGCAAGTTGATCATGGCCGCCCGAGCCCACTGGTTCGAGTAATTAGGCGCGGCCTGAGGAGAGAAGTGCATGACGCAAGTCACGGTGAAACAACTGGCCGATGAGGTCAAAACACCGGTAGAGCGCCTGTTGCAGCAGATGCGTGAGGCAGGTCTGCCGCACACCGCCGCCGAAGAAAGTGTGACTGACAGTGAGAAGCAATCCTTGCTGACTCACTTGAAAAGCAGCCACAAGGCGAAAGTGGAAGAACCACGCAAGATCACGCTGCAGCGTAAAACCACCAGCACCCTGCGTGTTGCTGGCAGCAAAAGCATCAGTGTTGAAGTACGCAAGAAGAAAGTCTTCGTACAGCGCAGCCCGGAAGAAATCGAAGCCGAGCGCAAGCGTGAACTGGAAGAACGTCGCGCAGTAGAAAATGCTGCTCGTCAGAAGGCTGAAGAAGAAGCCAAGCGTCGCGCCGAAGAAGAAGCGCGTCGCCAGCCTGCTGCTGCGCCGACCGCTCCAGCCGAACCTGTTGTCGCACCTGTTGCAGTGGCCGAGCCTGTGCGTGAAAGCGCACCGGCCGTGGCTGCCGCACCGGTTGCCGACACCCGCAAGCGTGACGAACCGCGCCGTCCGGATAAACCACGTGCCGACGATAACAATCGTCGCGGTGGTGGCGATGGTGAGCGCAAAAACGCTCCGCATCGTGCTTCGGTCAAGGAAAAAGCGCCTGCTCCACGCGTTGCCCCACGTACTACTGACGAAGAAAGCGATGGCTTCCGTCGTGGTGGTCGCGGCAAGGCCAAGCTGAAGAAGCGCAACGCCCACGGTTTCCAGAGCCCAACCGGCCCTGTCGTGCGCGAAGTGAAGATCGGCGAGACCATCACTGTGGGCGATCTGGCCCAGCAGATGTCGGTCAAGGCTGCTGAAATCATCAAGTTCATGTTCAAACTGGGTACTCCAGCGACCATCAACCAGGTACTGGATCAGGAAACTGCCCAACTGGTTGCCGAAGAGCTGGGCCACAAAGTGACCCTGGTCAGCGACACCGCCCTGGAAGATTCCCTGGCCGAGTCCCTGAAGTTTGAAGGCGAGGCGGTTGCCCGTGCGCCGGTCGTGACCGTAATGGGCCACGTCGACCACGGTAAGACTTCCCTGCTCGACTATATCCGTCGTGCCAAGGTAGCGGCTGGCGAAGCCGGCGGCATTACCCAGCACATCGGTGCATACCACGTTGAAACCGACCGTGGCATGGTGACGTTCCTCGACACTCCTGGTCACGCCGCGTTTACCGCAATGCGTGCCCGTGGTGCCAAGGCGACCGACATCGTGATCCTGGTGGTTGCAGCGGACGACGGCGTGATGCCGCAGACCATTGAAGCTGTTCAGCATGCTCAGGCTGCTGGCGTTCCGTTGGTCGTGGCAGTGAACAAGATCGACAAGCCGGGCGCCGATCTCGATCGCATCCGTAGCGAGCTGTCGGTACACGGCGTGACGTCGGAAGAGTGGGGTGGTGATACTCCATTCGTACCGGTTTCCGCGAAGATGGGTACCGGTGTCGACGAACTGCTCGAAGCCGTTCTGCTGCAAGCCGAAGTTCTGGAACTGACCGCTACGCCTTCGGCTCCTGGCCGTGGTGTCGTGGTTGAATCGCGCCTGGACAAGGGCCGTGGCCCGGTGGCTACCGTTCTGGTTCAAGACGGTACTCTGCGTCAAGGCGACATGGTACTGGTCGGTTCGAACTATGGCCGTGTCCGCGCCATGCTCGATGAGAACGGCAAGCCAATCAAGGAAGCCGGTCCTGCAATCCCTGTCGAGATCCTCGGCCTGGACGGCACCCCGGACGCTGGCGACGAGATGAGCGTTGTGGCTGACGAGAAGAAAGCCCGTGAAGTGGCTCTGTTCCGTCAGGGCAAGTTCCGCGAAGTCAAACTGGCTCGTGCTCACGCAGGCAAGCTGGAAAACATCTTCGAAAGCATGGGGCAGGAAGAGAAGAAGACGCTCAACATCGTCCTCAAATCCGACGTCCGTGGTTCGCTGGAAGCGTTGAACGGTGCCTTGAACGGCCTGGGTAACGACGAAGTGCAAGTGCGTGTGGTCGGTGGCGGTGTCGGTGGTATCACCGAGTCCGACGCTAACCTGGCACTGGCCTCCAACGCTGTACTGTTCGGCTTCAACGTGCGTGCCGATGCCGGCGCTCGCAAGATCGTCGAGCAGGAAGGCCTGGATATGCGTTACTACAACGTGATCTACGACATCATCGAAGACGTCAAGAAAGCGTTGACCGGTATGCTCGGCAGCGATGTTCGCGAGAACATCCTGGGTGTGGCCGAAGTGCGTGACGTGTTCCGTTCGCCTAAGTTTGGCGCGATCGCCGGTTGCATGGTTCTCGAAGGTGTTGTTCACCGTAACCGTCCAATCCGTGTACTGCGTGAAGACATCGTTATCTTCGAAGGCGAGCTGGAATCCCTGCGCCGCTTCAAGGATGACGCTTCCGAAGTACGTGCCGGCATGGAATGCGGTATCGGCGTGAAGAGCTACAACGACGTCAAAGTCGGTGACAAGATCGAAGTCTTCGAGAAGGTTCAGGTTGCTCGCAGCCTCTAACTCGCGCACTTCAAGAGCCGTGATGGCCTGCCGCATGCAAATGCACGGCGCATCGCCAGGACTCTAAACGCAACGCCCGGTCTGGCTTTTGTCAGGCCGGGCGTTTGCCGCTTTCAGACCTCATGGGTTTCACCATGGGGCAGTAACAGGTAACAAGACATGGCAAAAGAATATAGCCGTACCCAACGTATCGGCGATCAGATGCAGCGCGAGCTGGCACAACTGATCCGTCGTGAAGTCAAAGACCCGCGCGTCGGCCTGGTCACCATTACCGCTGTGGAGGTCAGCCGTGACGTCGGTCACGCCAAGATCTTCATTACTGTGATGGGGCAGGACAGCCGCGAAGACATCGCACAAAGCATCAAGGTGCTCAACTCCGCCGCCGGCTTCCTGCGCATGCAGTTGGCCCGCGAGATGAAACTGCGCAGCGTTCCACAGTTGCACTTCCACTACGACGAAAGCGTCGTGCGCGGTGCGCATCTGTCGGCTTTGATCGAGCGCGCAGTGGCTGAAGACAATCAGCATCCGGTTGCGGCAGAAGCCGAAGACACCAAGGAGTAATCGGTGGCTCAGGTCAAACGTATCCGTCGTAACGTCAGCGGTATCATCCTGCTCGACAAACCGTTGGGGTTTACTTCCAACGCGGCACTGCAGAAGGTTCGCTGGCTGCTCAACGCCGAGAAGGCCGGACACACCGGCAGCCTCGATCCGCTGGCCACCGGTGTGTTGCCGTTGTGCTTCGGTGAGGCCACCAAGTTCTCGCAATACCTGCTCGATTCCGACAAAGGGTACGAAACCCTGGCGCAACTGGGCAAAACCACCACCACGGCGGATGCCGAGGGTGAAGTTTTGCAGGAGCGCCCGGTGACCGTTGGTCGCGCCGATATCGAGGCTGTGCTTCCGGATTTTCGCGGGCAAATCAGTCAGATACCGCCGATGTACTCGGCCCTCAAGCGTGATGGTCAGCCGCTGTACAAGCTGGCTCGCGCAGGTGAAGTAGTGGAGCGCGAACCGCGTTCTGTTACTATTACGCGCTTGGAATTGCTGGCCTTCGAAGGTGATACTGCGCGGCTTGCAGTGGATTGCAGCAAAGGCACCTATATCCGCACCCTGGTGGAGGATATTGGCGAGAAACTCGGTTGTGGTGCTTACGTCGCGGAACTGCGACGTACCCAGGCCGGGCCTTTCACGCTGGCTCAGACCGTCACCCTGGAAGAGCTGGAAGCGGTACATGCCGAAGGCGGCAACGAAGCGGTCGATCGCTTCCTGATGCCATCGGACAGCGGCTTGCTGGATTGGCCGCTACTGCAGTTCTCGGAAGCGAGCGCGTTCTATTGGCTCAATGGCCAGCCAGTACGTGCCCCCGACGCACCGAAATTTGGCATGGTACGAGTTCAGGATCACAATGGCCGCTTCATCGGTATCGGTGAAGTGAGCGAAGACGGGCGCATCGCGCCACGTCGACTGATTCGGTCAGAATGACCGAAACCAGTCTGTGTAACAGCAGGCTGGCGAGGGTGGCTGTCAACAGGCACGGTCACTACTCTTTTTTAGATACAGGGATTTGTCCCTGGCCTGTTGAAGCTGTTTCTCTGAAACAGTTTCCTGATAAAAGGATTGCCTCATGGCTCTCAGCGTTGAAGAAAAAGCTCAAATCGTTACCGACTACCAGCAAGCTGTTGGTGATACTGGTTCGCCAGAAGTGCAAGTTGCACTGCTGACCGCCAACATCAACAAACTGCAAGGTCACTTCAAGGCCAACGGTAAAGATCACCACTCCCGTCGTGGTCTGATCCGCATGGTTAACCAGCGTCGTAAGCTGCTGGACTACCTGAAAGGCAAAGACGTGAGCCGTTACAGCGCTCTGATCGGTCGCCTGGGTCTGCGTCGCTAATCAGCGATTGCGCTAGAGGTTGGTTGTCTGTCATGCATCAGCGGGTTTCCCGCGGGCGCATGGCAGGCTCCCAGCCTCAAGTTTTATCTGGACACACGCTTTACCCCTGGACAGGCGTTGGGCCGATTCCCGACATTGCCCAAGAATTTCGCAAGAAACCAGTTTCCCCAAGAGCCACAAAAGAAGGTAGGACACCGTGAACCCGGTAATCAAAAAATTCCAGTTCGGTCAGTCGACCGTTACCCTCGAGACTGGCCGTATCGCCCGTCAGGCCTCCGGCGCAGTATTGGTCACCGTTGACGACGACGTCAGCGTATTGGTGACCGTAGTCGGTGCCAAACAAGCCGATCCAGGCAAGGGTTTCTTCCCTTTGTCTGTTCACTACCAGGAAAAGACTTACGCTGCCGGTAAGATCCCTGGCGGTTTCTTCAAGCGTGAAGGCCGTCCTTCCGAGAAAGAAACCCTGACTTCCCGACTGATCGACCGTCCGATCCGTCCGCTGTTCCCTGAAGGCTTCATGAACGAAGTGCAGGTTGTCTGCACCGTCGTTTCCACCAGCAAGAAGACCGATCCGGACATCGCTGCGATGATCGGTACTTCGGCTGCCCTGGCCATCTCCGGCATTCCTTTCGATGGTCCGATCGGCGCTGCCCGCGTTGCCTTCCACGAAAGCACCGGCTACCTGCTGAACCCGACTTACGAGCAACTGGCTGCTTCGAGCCTGGACATGGTCGTTGCCGGTACTTCCGAAGCTGTTCTGATGGTTGAATCGGAAGCCAAAGAGCTGACCGAAGACCAGATGCTGGGCGCCGTACTGTTTGCACACGATGAGTTCCAGGCCGTGATCCAGGCCGTCAAAGAGCTGGCTGCCGAAGCTGCCAAGCCAACCTGGACCTGGGCACCGCAAGCCGAAGCCACCGAACTGCTGGGCGCCATCCGTGCCGAGTTCGGCGAAGCGATCTCCCAGGCTTACACCATCACCGTCAAGGCCGACCGTTACGCTCGCCTGGGCGAGCTGAAGGATCAAGTGGTTGCCAAGCTGTCCGGCGAAGAAGGCCAGCCTTCCGCTGCTGACGTCAAAGCGGCATTCGGTGAAATCGAATACCGTACCGTTCGCGAAAACATCGTAAACGGCAAGCCACGTATTGACGGTCGCGACACTCGCACCGTTCGTCCGCTGAACATCGAAGTCGGCGTTCTGCCGAAGACCCACGGTTCGGCGCTGTTCACCCGTGGCGAAACCCAGGCTCTGGTAGTCGCGACGCTGGGCACCGCCCGTGACGCACAACTGCTGGACACTCTGGAAGGCGAGAAAAAAGACCCGTTCATGCTGCACTACAACTTCCCTCCGTTCTCGGTGGGCGAGTGTGGTCGCATGGGTGGCGCCGGTCGTCGCGAAATCGGTCACGGTCGTCTGGCCCGTCGTTCGGTTCAGGCCATGCTGCCAGCCGCTGACGTGTTCCCGTACACCATCCGTGTTGTATCGGAAATCACCGAATCCAACGGTTCCAGCTCCATGGCTTCGGTTTGCGGTGCTTCCCTGGCGCTGATGGACGCCGGTGTACCGATGAAGGCACCGGTTGCCGGTATCGCCATGGGTCTGGTTAAAGAAGGCGAGAAGTTCGCCGTCCTGACCGACATCCTGGGTGACGAAGACCACCTGGGCGACATGGACTTCAAGGTAGCCGGTACCGCCAAAGGTGTGACCGCGCTGCAGATGGACATCAAGATCAAGGGCATCACCGAAGAGATCATGGAAATCGCCCTGGGCCAAGCCCTGGAAGCGCGCCTGAACATCCTCGGTCAGATGAACCAGATCATTGGTCAGTCGCGTACCGAGCTGTCGGCCAACGCACCGACCATGATCGCGATGAAAATCGACACCGACAAAATCCGTGATGTCATCGGTAAAGGCGGCGCGACCATTCGTGCGATCTGTGAAGAGACCAAGGCTTCGATCGACATCGAAGACGACGGTTCGATCAAGATCTTCGGCGAAACCAAGGAAGCGGCTGAAGCAGCACGTCAGCGCGTTCTGGGCATCACCGCCGAGGCCGAGATCGGCAAGATCTACGTCGGTAAGGTTGAGCGCATCGTCGACTTCGGCGCATTCGTCAACATCCTGCCTGGCAAGGACGGTCTGGTTCACATCTCGATGCTGAGCGACGCTCGCGTTGAGAAAGTGACCGACATCCTGAAGGAAGGCCAGGAAGTGGAAGTGCTGGTACTGGACGTGGACAACCGCGGCCGTATCAAGCTGTCCATCAAGGACGTGGCAGCAGCCAAGGCTTCGGGCGTTTAATCACGCCTCCAGCCTGTCTGCTACAACGTTGCAAAAAGGCCCCGCAGTGAAAACTGCGGGGCCTTTTTTATACGGGAAGAACTGAGGTGCTGGCTGAAGTTGCCGGTATCGCTACGTGATGCTAGGTTTAGCCCACAGCCCGTGTAGCTCAGTCGGTAGAGCAGCGCACTCGTAACGCGAAGGTCGCAGGTTCGATTCCTGTCTCGGGCACCACGCTGCACCTCATTTCACTTTTCTGCTCAACTCCTCGACAGTGCGTTTGAGCTGATCCATTTCGCGATCCTGATCGCTGACTTCCCGCTTGAGGTTCGAGATCTCGCTGGTGTTCGAGCTTGAGCTGGAGCCGTTGTTGCGCTTGAGCTCTTCCACTTGTTTGCCGAGATTATCCAGATCGCGTTCCTGCTCGTTGATCGTGCGCTTGAGTTCCTCGATCTCCTTGCTGCTGGAGCTGGAGCTGGATCCGCTGCTGCGCTTGAGTTCTTCGATCTGGCGCGCCTGATCGCTGAGGGTGTCTTGCATTTTTTTCAGGTCGCCAACGTCGACATCTGATTTGATCAGCACGTCTTTGCCGAACTCGCTGTGAATGGCGGTAATTTTATCGCTGGGATACGTGCTGCTATTACTCAGTTCAATTCCCGCCAGGGCGGTTCCTGGCAGGGCCATGGCACCCAAGAGGGCAGTCATTGTGGTTGCGGACAAAGCAGACGAAAGCTTCGAAAAACGGCGCATCACTGAGGTTCTTTGTGAAGTGCCATATGGCACATCGCTATGACTTGGCGTTTTGACTTATGTTCCCAGGCACCTCTGACGGAAAGTGAGTTTTTTGTGGGGTTGATGTAAAGAGTCGTGTAAATCGTCCGACAAACATCCTATATTCGGAGCCTGCATGAGCTTCGCCCAGCAGTTTTCAGATGATCCAGAATGGTCCTGAAGGCCAGATAAACCGGGCTTCTAACGGTTTTTTGCGTCAGAGAGATCCTTGATGATCCAGATCCATCTTCCATTCCCCAGATCAACGAGAACGCCATGACCGTTAAAGAATTGACTCAAGAAGCCAGACACGAAGAAGCCCTGAAGAAGTATGTGCTGGACGCACCCGAATTGATGGACGAGATCAAGGACTTGCCAGCCGATGATCAGAAAGACCAGATCCAGTGGGCGTTCGAGGATGAAGCAGAAGCCCAGGGGTTACAGCCGTGGGAGCTGACCCTCAAGTACACCACCACCCCGGAAGAATACGAGGCCGAGCGCCTGAAGCTGCACAAGGAAGCGGCAGAGATATTGGGCGTCGAGTGGGAAGAGTACTGCGAGATGAACAATCTGGTGGTTTGAGAGCAGCTTCAAGCTTCAAGCGGCAAGCTACAAGTCAAAGCAAGTCAGCTTGCAGCTTGAGGCTTGTAGCTGCTTCTCTCATAGACTCAAACGCATCGACAGATCCACAGCCTTCACATCCTTGGTCATCGCACCAATGGAAATGTAATCAACACCGGTTTCGGCGATGGGCAGCAAGGTGCTTTCGTTGATTCCGCCACTGGCCTCCAGCTTTGCCTTGCCGCCGTTCAGGCGTACGGCTTCGCGCATGTCATCCAGGCTCAATTCGTCAAGCATGATGATATCGGCACCGGCCGCCAGCGCCTCTTTGAGCTCAACCAGGCTTTCCACTTCGATCTCCACCGGTTTGCCCGGTGCGATTTTGTGTGCCGCGGCGATGGCCTGCGAGATGCCGCCGCAAGCGGCGATATGGTTTTCCTTGATCAGGAAGGCGTCATAAAGGCCAATGCGGTGGTTGTGGCAACCGCCACAGGTCACTGCGTACTTTTGCGCCAGACGCAGCCCCGGCAAGGTTTTACGGGTGTCGAGCAACTTCACCTGAGTCTGGGCCACGAAGTCCGCCAGGTATTGGGCGCGAGTGGCCACGCCGGACAATAGTTGCAGGAAGTTCAGCGCGCTACGTTCACCGGTCAGCAGCGAGCGGGCCGGCCCTTCGAGGTGGAACAGCACTTGGTTGGGTTTGACCCGTTCACCATCGGCGACTTGCCAGTGCACCGCCACTCGCGGGTCCAGTTGCCGAAACACGGTATCCACCCAGGCGGTACCACAGATGACAGCGGCGTCGCGGGTAATGATGGTGGCTTTGGCCAGGCGTTCGGTCGGGATCAATTGCGCGGTGATGTCGCCGCTGCCGACGTCTTCGAGCAACGCACGGCGCACGTTGGCTTCGATTTCGGCGGTCAAATCGGCGAGACGTAGATTCGGCATAACGGGCTCCACAAACAAAGTGGCCCGATTATAGGGCCATGGTGCCAGGCAACCCAAGGCATCCGCGACGTTCCGCGCGCTGCGGAGCCTGTATTTGGTCGATTCCCGCGAACCCGCGACGGTCCGTTGCGTCTCAATCGCGGCAAGTGATCGCCTCCAGAGGGGCTATCACGGCATACTGGGCACCAACACAATCGTCGTTGAAGGAATCGGTATGCAGTTGGACCCCGCGAGCGGTTGGTGTCAGGACGTACATTTGTGTCCTTCGCCCAACTTCAATGCGCGCCCCACGGGCGAAGTTTCCCTGCTGGTGATCCACAACATCAGCTTGCCGCCGGCGCAATTCGCCACCGGCAAGGTGCAGGCGTTTTTCCAGAATCGTCTGGATGTCACGGAGCACCCTTACTTTGAGGGGATTGCCGACCTGCGGGTATCTGCGCACTTTTTGATCGAGCGAGACGGCACCGTCACCCAGTTTGTCTCTTGCCTTGAGCGTGCCTGGCACGCAGGGGTTTCGAGTTTCGAGGGGCGGGAAACCTGTAACGATTTTTCCGTGGGCATCGAGCTTGAAGGCACGGATGATCTGCCATTCACCGATGCTCAGTACGATGCGTTGATTGCCCTGACCCGGCAGCTGCAAAGCGCCTTCACCGCCATCACGCCACAACGTATCTGCGGGCACAGCGACATCGCGCCCGGGCGCAAGACCGATCCGGGACCGGCGTTCGACTGGGCACGCTATCGTGCGGCCCTGGCGAAAGGCGTGCTGGAAAAAGAGGAGAAACAATGAGTTTTCTGGTGTTGCTGCTGGCGGTATGGATCGAGAAGTTCTCGGCGTTGCGCCATCAGATTCAGCGAGATGGCGGTTGGGTGCGCGAGTTGCACAAGCTTGAATCCAGCCCGCGTCTGGCAAAAAGTCCATGGCTGGTTCTGGTCGTGCTGGTGCTGTTACCGGTCGCGTTGTTGGGTTTGCTGTTGCTGGTGCTGGACCCGGTGGCCTACGGTCTGTTGGCATTGCCGGTGCACCTGCTGGTGGTGATTTACAGCCTGGGGCGTGGTGATCTGCTGGGCGGTCTGGGGCCATTTCGCGATGCCTGGCGTCGGGAAGACCTGCAAGCCGCGGCCCACGTCGCCAAACGCGACCTCGATATCTGCGCCGACAGCGGCGAGCAACTGCTGGAGAGAGTCGAAGGGCATTTGTTGTGGGAGGCTTACCAGAGCTTCTTCGCGGTGATTTTCTGGTACTTCCTGTTGGGGCCGGTCGCCGCCCTGAGCTACCGGCTGCTGGCACTGGCTGAAGAGCACGGGCAAAACCCTGCTGTGGTCGAACGCGCTGCGCAACTGCGCCACGCCTTCGATTGGGTGCCGGTACGTTTGCTGGCGGCGAGTTTTGCCTTGGTCGGCAACTTTGTCTCGGTCAGCCGGGTAATGTTGCACGAGCTGCTGAACTGGAACATCAGTGCGGCCCAACTGATCGAGAAGGCCGGGCTGGTGGCCGCCGAAATCCCGGCCCCGGTGGTCGGGCCTGAAGGCATCATCAACCTCGACCGGATCTGGGAGTTGCTGTTGCGGGCGGCGGTGCTCTGGTATGCAGGGTTTGCGTTATGGACTGTGTTGCCCTGATGGAATAGATCAAGATCAAAAGATCGCAGCCTGCGACAGCTCCTACTGGCTGCGATCTTTTGCCGTTAACCTTAAGTTACAAAACACTCCCCTGATTTGAGCTATATAGAGATAGCGCCCAATAGTGGCTATCTGCTGTCGAGCTGCGCCTGCCAATAAAAATAAGAAATCAAGGGAGACTTCCAGTGAAGAGCTTGCTCTATCCCGCCGTCGCGCTGATGAATCGCCTGAGCTTCGGCATGAAGTTCAGCCTGATCAGTGTTCTGTTCCTGGTGCCGATGCTGGTGACCAACTTCTATCTGGTGCGTGATTCCTATCGCGAATTCCAGGGCACCCGGGTCGAACTGCAGAGCCTGGACCTGTTGGGCAGCAGCCTGACACTACGGCGCGATCTGGAAACCCTGAACAACCTGGTGCAGATCAATGTCGCCCTCGGTCAGTCCGGTAAGGCCGGCAATGTCGAGGCGCAGATCGGTACGCTGGGGCAAAGCGTCTTGAGCCGTTTGCAGGGCCTGTCGGCGATGACCACCGACCCGGAGCAAATCGCCGTTTTTGATGGTAAACGCGATGAAATGATCGCCGCTTTCAAGGCACAGCAAACGGAAAGCTCGCTGCAAAGCAAAAGTGCCTTGATCGGAAAACTGCTGGGCAGCGCACAGATTTTCAGCCAGATCATCGCCAGTCAGGCAGGTTTGAGTCGCGATACGCAGAGCGACATGCGCCAGTTGACTGAACTCATCACCAATATCACCCCGGCCGTCACCCAACTTGTGGGGGACGGTCGGGCGATGGGTTCATATTCGTTGGGGCAGGGCTTTCTCAATTCATCGTCGAGCACCCGTTTCGATGAGCTGTTGGCGCAGATCGAAAAACTCCAGGCCGAATATGGGTTGAAATTGCAGGACGTACTGGCCTCCAGCAAAGCCGCGGGTGAAACCCTGGCGGCTCAGGCCGATAGCAGCAAGCTGTCACTGAAAAAGGCCAGTGAGCTGTTCGAAGAGCAAGTGGTGATGGCCGATACGCTGGATGCGCCGTGGCAGGCCTTTTACGATCAGGTCACGGTCCTGATGGACCAGACCTACCAGCTCAACGAAGCCACTCTTAAATTTCTCGGCACTCAGTTACAGCACCGTCTGGAGCAGAACCAAACCCACATGATCTTGCAGGCCGTCGCGCTGTCGGTGGTATTTGTATTGATTTTTTACTTGTATGGCGGCTTCTACGCTTCGACCCGCACCACGCTCAAGCGCCTTGGCGGGGTGATGGACAAGGTGGCGGCTGGCGACATGACCGTCACTTTCAGCGCCAACAGCCGTGATGAACTGGGCGAGTTGGGTGAGGTGTTCAACGGCACCGTGAAGAAAATCCATGACCTGATCGAGCGTGTGGGGCAGACCGTGAGCGAGGTCGAGCGCCAGGCCGGTCAGGTGGAGAACGTCTCCGCGCAAAGCAACCAGGCCGTGGCCGGGCAGCGTACGCAGATCGAGCAGGTTGCCACGGCGATGAACCAGATGTCCGCCACATCCCTGGAGGTCGCGCGCAGTGCCGCCGCCGCGGTCAGCAGTGCCCACAGCGTCAACGACGAAACCATCAGCGGTCGCGGGCTGGTGCAATCCCAGCAGGGCAGCATCGCCGCGCTGGCCAGCGAGATCGATCAATCGGTGCTGGTGATCAATCAACTGGCCAGTGACAGCCAGTCCATCAGTCGTGTGCTGGAAGTGATCAAGAGTATTGCCGAACAGACCAACCTGTTGGCGCTCAATGCCGCAATCGAAGCGGCCCGGGCGGGAGAGCAGGGGCGGGGATTCGCGGTGGTGGCGGACGAGGTCCGGACACTGGCCAAGCGTACCCAGCAATCGACCGAAGAAATCGAGCAGATGATCGCCAAACTCCACGGCGGAGTCGGCGCTGCCGTGAAGGCGATGGGTGTGAGCCATGAGATGGCGAACGGCACCGTCGGCCAGTCGGAAAAGGTCCAGCAGGCGCTGGAAAATATTCTTGGCGCGGTGGGCATGATCGTCGACCAGAACCAGCAGATCGCTGCCGCCGTGGAACAGCAAACCGCCGTGGCCCACGACATCGACCAAAACATCGTCGAGATCAACCGCGCCGGTGAGCGCACCGCCGAAGGTGCGCACCAGACCGAAGATGCCAGCCGCGCGTTGTCGGCACAGGTGGTGGAACTCAAACAACTGATCAGCGCGTTTCGGGTTTAACAGGCATCGCAGTAAAAATGTGGGAGCGAGCCTGCTCGCGAAAGAGGTACTTCCGGCGAACTGGTACTTTGCTTCCTCCTCGCCCTCGCGAGTAAGTTCGCTCCCAAA